>NZ_DASVSI010000140.1:0-70863 GCF_036388155.1 Hymenobacter sp.
CAGAGGTTTTCGCGGAGGTCGTCACTGCGGACCTCCGCGAAAACCTCTGCGGACCTCCGCGAGAAATTCATCTATACTTCCAGCGGCTGGGCGTGCTCCAACTCGGGCTCGCCTACTTCTTGGCCCTCAGTCGGAAGCGAAGCCGTGTTGCCAACGGCATCAAACGCAGCCTGCAAGTCGGCCTTGATGTCCTCAAAATGCTCGATGCCCAGCGAGAGGCGCAGCGAAGTGGGCGTCACGCCGGCGGCCGCTTGCTCTTGCTCGCTCAACTGCTGGTGCGTGGTGGCGGCGGGCTGAATGATGAGCGTTTTGGCATCGCCCACGTTGGCCAAGTGGCTGATGAGCTTTAGGTTGTCAATAAATTGCGTAGCGGTTTCCTTGCTGCCCTTGATGCGGAAGCTGAGCACGCCGCCGAAGCCGCGCTTCAGGTATTTCTGGGCCAGGGCGTGGTAAGGGCTGCTGGCCAGGCCGGGGTAGTTCACGCTTTCCACCTGCGGGTGCTGCTCCAGCCAGTTGGCAATTTTGAGGGCGTTTTCCACGGTGCGCTCCACGCGTAAGCTCAGGGTTTCGAGGCCGATGAGCAGCTGGAAGGAGTTGAATGGGCTGATGGCCGGACCAAAGTCGCGCAGGCCTTCTACTCGGGCGCGGATAATGAAGGCGATGTTGCCAAACGGCCCGCCCTTGCCAAACACGTCGTTGAACACCAAGCCGTGGTAGCCTTCGCTGGGCTCGGTGAACTGCGGAAACTTGCCGTTGCCGAAGTCGTAGGTGCCGCCGTCCACAATCACGCCGCCAATGCTGGTGCCGTGGCCGCCAATCCACTTCGTGGCCGACTCCACCACAACGTGCGCGCCGTGCTCCAAGGGCCGGAACAGGTAGCCACCCGCGCCGAAGGTGTTGTCCACAATCAGGGGCAGGTCGTGCTTGTTGGCAATGGCCGCGATGGCCTCAAAGTCTGGAATGCTGAAGCTGGGGTTGCCAATGGTTTCCAGGTAAAGGGCCTTGGTCTTGTCGTCAATCAGCGCTTCAAAGCTGGCCGGATTGTCGCCGTCGGCGAAGCGAGCCTCGATGCCCAAGCGCTTGAACGCTACCTTAAACTGGTTGTAGGTACCGCCGTAGAGGAAGGCCGTGCTCACGAAGTTGTCGCCGGCTTGCAGGATGTTGTTCAGGGCAATGAACTGCGCCGCCTGGCCCGAACCCGTGGCCAACGCCGCCACACCGCCTTCCAAGGCCGCCACGCGTTGCTCAAACACGTCGGTGGTCGGATTCATCAGGCGGGTGTAGATGTTGCCGAACTCCTTCAGGGCAAATAGGTTGGCGCCGTGCTCGGCGCTCTTGAACACGTAGGAAGTAGTTTGATGGATGGGCACGGCGCGCGAACCGGTCGTGGGGTCGGGCTGCTGGCCGGCGTGGAGTTGCAGCGTTTCGAAGTGCAAGGGTTGTGCAGACATGGTGGTTGAAGTGAAAAAGTGAATAGTTGTTGGGTGTTTAGCTGCGGCACAACCTGCTAACAGGCGGCGCAACTGGCAATTAGATTAGAGCCGGGTAAGTGCTTCCAACAGCACGGCCGGGTCGGGGCGCAGCTTGAAGTTGGCCTCGGTGGCGGCCCAGGCCACGCGCCCGTTTTGGGCAATCACGAACGTGCCTGTCAGGGGCAGCTCGCCGCTGTCGTCGCCGTTGTAGGCGGCCAGGTCGATGCCCACGCCGTGCAAAGCGCCGTACAAGGCCTCGCCCACCTGGTAGGCCAGCCCGTACTGCTGGGCCACGGCATTGCCCACGTCGCTGAGCACCGGAAAGCGCAGCTCTTTTTCTTCGGCCGTGAGCCGGGTCAGGTCCGGTGTTTGGGGCGAAACGGCCACCAGCGTGGCTCCGTACGCCCGAATTTGGTCCAAAGCTTGGTTGTAAGCCCGCAGCTGCACGCTGCAATAGGGGCACCAGTTGCCGCGGTAAAACACCAGCACCACCGGCCCCGAAACCAGCAGCGAGGCCAGCGAAACGAACCGGCCCGCAGCATCGGGCAACGCAAAATCGGGAGCAGTCTGGCCGACGCGGAGGCTGCGCTGGGCCAGGCCCGTGGCGTGCACGGCGGCAATGCCGGCATCGATGGTGTGGCTGGCGTCGGCGGGGAGCACCGTGGCCAAGTGTTGGGCCGTAGTGGCCAGTTCGTGCTGAAACGAAGAAGTTGCGGTGGACGTGGACATGCGCAAGCGAAAATGAAGAAAAGGGAGGGACTTCTTCGCGGGTCTACTCGGCGTTGCCAGTAGCTCAAGCACTTGCGGCTGGCTCTGGGCGTAGCCAGAAGCATCGGAGCAGCCTGTAAGCCGACGCGACCAATCGGCACGCTTCAGCGTAAGGGGATTCCCACGAAGAAAGAAGGGGTTAAGCCGAAATCAGCTTAGCAACAACACGGACGACAACAGCATATTCGCATTCGCGCGGGGCACGAAGCATGCAATAGGCCGCCTTGGGCCAACACGAAAAAGTCCGAAACCAAGGCGCGTGCAGCCGGGGCAGTCGGACTAAAAGAAACGTAAGCAGCAGAGTTTTCCATGGCACTCGAGTCATATGTCCCGCCGTGGTCGAAACCGCCGGTGGGTAGGAATTGGCACCTTTCGCATAGTGGAGGGTTGCCAGCGGGTCAGGGAGCCTAGTCTCTCGCCGCTTCTGTATAAAACTTATAAACTACTCGCCGTTAGCGAGGAGTACCGGGTAGGTGAGGCAAATGTACGCGAATAATTTTTTTATGGGCAAGCGGTGAGCTACGTTTTTTCAAAATAGCCGGTCATGCAGAGCATCTCGCTGGCGCCGCTTGCCATCCTGAGCGCAGCGAAGGACCTTGTCGAACACCAACCGTCATTCCACGGTGAGAAGGTCCTTCGCTGCGCTCAGGATGACAGACGGTTGAAGTTACTACCCCGAGCGAGATGCTTCGCTGCGCGCTGCATGACACTAAGCCAGCCATAAATCGAGCGAAACCATAAGACACAAAAAAGCCACCCTGAAACAGAGTGGCTTTTCTCACCTTTTTTCTGCAAAAAAGTACCTAGAGACTAGGTAGGGTCAACACCTGGCCCACTTCAATGTGGTCAGGGTTGGTGCCGATGATGGCCTTGTTGGCCTCGTATATCTGATGCCACTTGGCCGCGTCGCCGTAGTGGTTTTTAGCAATTTTGGAGAGCGAGTCGCCGCTCACTACGGTATATGAATCACCGGAAGCCGCTGAATTGTTTGCGTTTCCGAAAAAATCGGTAGCGCCGGCAGCCGGTTTTGCCGCGGGCTCTACGGGTTTTTGCTCGCCCTTGTCGCTGAGAAAATCAAGTAGTCCCATGGTTTGGTTCAGTTTGAATGAAAAAGAGAGTAAAAAAGTTCGTCTGCGAGCAGGCTAACAGGGGCCATATACGGGGGAGTTAAGGCGGGGTTACGCTCCCAACTCTTTTGCGCATTGGCCGTAAGCCGCCTAGCCCGTCCTGCGGAGCTTGTTCTTCATTCTTTCACCTTTACTTCTTGTGCCCATGAAACCTCAGTCAATCTTTTCGCTCCGTTACGTTGCCAGCCTGCTGGTTCTGCTGACCTTGTTTGCCACCGCTTGCGGCAGCGACAAAGGCAAGGTAGAAGGCGTAAACATGCTGTATGGCACCGACAGCAAAGTTTGGAAAACTGCTAAAGAAACCGATACAGCTGGCGACAAAGTGAAGCAAACCGACGCGCAAAAGCAAGAGGAGTTGCGCATTTTTGCCAACGGCACCTACAACATGACCGGCGCCACCGGCGCCATCTCCGGCAAATACACCTTCGACCAAGCCGGCAAAACCATCACCATGACGCCCGACGGCGCCACCACCAGCAACACCTTCAACGTGGAAACCCTCACTGACGACAAGCTCACGCTGAAGTCGGCCGACGGCGCCGCTCTGATGCTGGAAGCTGAATAAATAGCTTTCGACTAACGCGTTACGAAAAACCCGAACCCTTGTGGTTCGGGTTTTTTTGTGCGCAACGCATTCAATGAATGGTTAGAGTAGCTTGCAGCCTTTCGAGCCAACTGCCACTCTTTGTTCACACTTTTCTTCTGCCATTCGTGCGTACTGCTTTTCTGTTGTTGCTCGCTCTTATTTTCGGGTGGGCCGGCCCTGTGCCCGCCACAGCCCAATCTACCACGCCGCTGCCGGTGCACGCGGTGCGCAGCATCAGCCCAGCCGACGCTGATTTTCGAGACTTGGAGTTTTTGACCCAGGAAATAGGCGGGGCGCGGGTCGTGATGCTCGGCGAGCCCACCCACGGCGAAGGCAACGTATTCGAGGCCAAAATCCGCCTGTTGCGCTTTTTGCAGGAGAAAATGGGGTTCACCACGGTGGCTTTTGAAAGTGGTTTTTACGACTTGCACCGGGCGCAACAGGCGCTGGAAGCGGGCACGTCGGCGCAGGAGGCCATCGGCAACAGCGTATTCAACATCTGGACCAGCACTCAGGAATTTCAGGCGGTGCTGCCGCTGCTGGGCAAAGGCAAGCTCCGCGTGGCCGGGTTCGACCCGCAGCTGAGCGGGGGGTACGGCGGCGACGTGGTGGACGAGCTGCAAGCGTTTCTGGCGTCGGAGAAGGGCGCGGCGGCCCTGAACTATGACTACCTGGACGAAGTCATCAGCCTGATGGCCGACCAGTTTATGTTTCCGCCCACCGGCCGCTTGGCTGATTTTGAGCGGGAGGTGGCCAAGACCGCGCGCCTGCTCGACAAGCCCGCCGCGGGCACCGACGCCCCGCGCCGCGCCGAGGCCGCGTTCTGGCAGCAGAGCCTGCGCAGCCTGCTGGCACAGGCCCGCGACTACGCCACCCACGACCCCACTGCCAAAGACGAAGCCGAGTTCAAAGCCACCGACAGCAACCCGCGCGACGCGCAAATGGCCGATAACCTGCTCTGGTACCTGCGGGCGCACCCGCAGGAAAAGGTGGTTTGCTGGGCCGCGCTGCCGCACGTGGCCAACCGGGTAGAGGTGCTCGGTGCCAGCGAGCTACAGGCATTCCGGCCGATGGGCCGCGCCGTGAAAGCGGCCCTGGGAGCCGACCAAGTTTATGTATTGGGCACGCTGGCGGGCGGGGGTAGCTACCAAGCCCGAAGCGTGTTGCCCGTGCCCGTCCCGGCCGCCGGCACGCTGGAAGCCGAACTGCTGGCCCAGCCGGCCGACCACGCTTTCGTGAGTTTGAAGCACGACGCGCCCGGCCGGCAGCTCACTACCTACGCCTTCCAGTACCAGCCCCTGACGGGCCCCTGGAGCGAGGTGGTGGACGGTTTCCTGTTTTTGCGAAGCGTAAACCCGCCGCACGGCGCGCAGTTTGCGGCGAGCCAGCAGGAAGTGGCAGCCGATACGGCCGTGACGGCGCGCCCGGCGGCTTCGGTCCTAAACCCGGCGACGCGGCCCCGGCGGGTGAGCGCGGCCCCCACTGGCCAAACCTTGCGCGGCACCGTGCTCGACCGCAAAACCGGCCAGCCGGTACCCTACGCCTCGGTTTCGGTGCCGGACCAGGGCATCGGGACGGTGGCCGACGGGCAGGGCCGCTTCGCGCTGAAGGTGAACGGGGTGGGGCCGCTGCAAGTCAGCAGCGTGGGCTACGGCCCGGCGAGCGTGGCCGTGCCCGCCGCAGGGGCCGCCGCGCTGCTCACGGTGCGGCTGGCGCCGGCCGCCTACGAACTGCAGGGCGTGCAGGTACGCGGCGAAAGCCTAGACCCGCGCCGCATCATGAAGAAAGTGGTGGCTGCCATCGCGCAAAACTACGAGCAGCAGGATTACATGACGGAGGTGTACACCCACCGCCAAATCAGCAACTTCGACACCGTGCGAGCCGAGGTAGAGTATGTGAGCACCCTGCTGACCCCGGCTGGGCAGCGCGACCTGCACGGCGGCTTCTTGGCGCGCCAGCCGATGGGGCAGCACCGGGTCCGCGAGGCGCGAGTGCTACGCGAGGACAAGGCCGCGCGCGGGTTGGGTGTGATTAGCGTGGAGGGCCATGGGCAGGGGTTTTATACCGGCGGCGCCGACCCCGTGCGCACTTCGCCGTTGTTCAAAGCGCGCTGGCGTAAGTTCAATCTGGAGCTTGATACCGTGCTGGAACAGGGCGGCGAAACGGTGTACGTCATCCGCTTCGCGGCCAAGCGCGCCAGCCACCGCAGCACCGGCACGTACTTGCAGGCGGGCTATTCGGGCCGGTGCTGGGTGCAGCAGCGCGACTACGCCGTGACGCACTACGAGGCGCAGTGGCAGGGCGACACGCTCACCCAAAATGCCGTGGCCCGAAAGCACCTGGGTCGCGGCAACCTGCTTTCGCGGCTCTATTCGAACGTGTACACCGCCGAGCACAACGACCACGTGGTGGATTACGCCCGCGCGCCCAACGGCCGCTACCAGGTGCGCCGCAGCATGGGCCAGGGCCTCGACGCCGGCCGGGTGCTGAAAACCGGCCGCCCGTTCTACGTGCAACGCTCCTGCGAGCAGATTTTTACGCCCCTACCGGCCGATGCCCCGCTGCCGCCACCCAACCCGAAGGCCGACCCGCGCTGGAGCGGCCAGGAAACGCACCAGTTGCAATTCACGGACTACCGCCCGGCGTTCTGGCAGGCATATCGGCGGCCGGTGAAGTGAGGCAGGTAGTTAAGAAGTCGTCTGTCATCCTGAGCGCAGCGAAGGACCTTATTACGGGTGAACAGTTTGCATTAATTCACTGATTAGTGCTCGTTAAGTTGTGAAAAGGTCCTTCGCTGCGCTCAGGATGACAGACGACTTCTTAACTTTTAACTTCCGCCACAGGCTGCTTGACGAACACCCGCGCCACCCAGCGCGGCAGAAACACCATGCCCAGCACCAGATATAGGTAATACGTCACCACGCGGTAAAGCAGTACCATGAAGCTGGTCATGGTGGCCGTGCCGATGAACTTGCCGAAAAACGTAGGGAAAGCTCCCTCGGCAATGCCCGCGCCACCCGGCGTGATGGCAATGAGCAGGATGACTTTGTAGGTGATGTTGCGAGCGAAAATGAACAGGAACGTGCCCATGTCCATCGGTACGAAGGCGGCAATGAGGCAGCCGATGATGGCGTAGCGCGCCGTCCAGACGAAGGCCGTGCTCACGGCCGCGTGCCACCAGTAGCGGGGCCCGTTGCCGCGCAGCTGCACCGACGCCAGCACCATTTCCTGCCCGTGCTGGTACGCCTTGCGCCGCCAACGCCGCAAAAACGGGAAGGAAAACAGCCGCACCATCAGCCGCCGCACGGCCCGTGGGTTCACGAAAATGGCGTACAGCATCAGCCCGGCGTAGAGCGTTACGAAGATATAGCTTACCCCAAAGGCCACCCGCAGCGTGGCCACAAAGCCCGTTTGCATGGCCTCGTGCGGGTACAGCCCGGCACCGGCTATTAGCAACACCAACGGCACCATCAGCACGTAGTAAATATTGTCGAGCAGTGCCGTGACCATGATGTAAGCCAAGCCTTTACCCAACGGAATGCCTTCTTTTTCTAGAATAAACGGGGCCACCGCCGTGCCGCCCTGGCCCGAGGGCAGCACGCAGGAAGCAAACTCCCAAATCATGATGACGTCCAGCGACTGCCGCCAGCTCAGGGCGCCTTCGGCCAGGTGGCGAATGCGGTAGATGTAGCCCAGGTCGCGGGCGGCCAGCACCAGCAGGGCTACCAGCAGCCAGCGCCAGTCGGCGTTGGCCAGCGGGGCGAGGTCGCCGGGCTTGTAGCTGCGGTAAAACAGAAAGCCCACCACGGCCAACCCAATGACGACGGGCAGGATGAGGCGCGAAGGCCGCAGTCGCTGCAAAAAATTGGCGTCGTCCGGGGGGAGAGCACCGGGGAAATTGTCGGACATCGGACGTGAGCAAGGGGATGACGCCGACAAAAGTAGACAGCGAGTGGGCGGCGGTTGGCTTGGGGCAATGCGCGGGGCGAGAAGCACGCTTACCTGCCTGCTCCAGCGGCGGGGAAGGGCAGATAGACAACCATAGGGTAATGAAAGGGTATTGTTAGCTTTTTCGTGCGCCGGTCGTCCAGAGCACAACGAAGGACTTTTTCGCGTTCAGAAGGTTTTAAAACTTGGCCCATACAGGCGTGAGAAGGCCCTTACCTCCGCTCCGCACGACTGGCACTTGGCCCTATCAAACGGCCTGCACTTCTTGAATACTCAGGAACGGCAACATGAGTTGAGTTTCCAGAAGCGCGGCTTCGCTCGCAGCAGGACGTTGGCCCTTCCAACTTGCGGAACTACAACGGGGAGCTTTTCAGCAGTTAGGTCATGCCGCAACGATGGATTTGCTAGATTGAATTAAGATAAAAGCTAATATTCTGAAAGTCGAATGTTTTCATTGCAATTTGCTGTTTTACATAATTTTATGTGATTAGAAATGTTTGATGAAGAGTCTGTTGAAACTAATGATTGGCTTGCCTGCCCATAGGGTGCCCAGCACCTTTGCTCACCGCCTTCTCCTGCGGTTTGCCAGGCCATGTACCCCAATTTTTTCGAGCTCATTCGCACCACCCTCCAGCGGCTCCCCGAGGTGCCGCTGCTGGTGTGGCCGAATGGGCCCGCCGGGCGCACCGCATACACCGGCGCCGCTATCCTAAGCCGCGTCCAGGCCCTGCGCGAAGCTTTGGCGTCGGCTGGCGTGCGGCCCACCGAGCCGGTGCTGCTGGCCCTGCCCGTGAGCCAGGATTTGGTGGGGGCCCTGCTCGCCATTCAGGCTCTGGGCGCGGTGCCGGTGCTGCCACCCGCCGCCCTCAAGCCGCGCCCGCTGCTGAAGCTGCTGCGGCGCCACGGCATCCGCACGGCGGTGGTGGCGCGGGCCGGGTGGCGGCTGCGGCTGCTGGCGCGCCTGTTGCGCCTGCGCCTGGTGGCGGCCGATGCCGTGGGGGAGGCTCAGGAGGCTCCGGCCGCCGCCGTGGCGGTGGGGCCGGAGCAGGCGGCGCTGGTGTCGCACAGTTCGGGCTCAACCGGGCAGCCCAAGGCCATCCGGCGCGGGCACGCGGTGCTGCGGGCCCAGCACGAGGCCATAAAAGAGGTGTTTCCGCCGTGGGCGGGGCAGCGGGATTTTCCGCTGTTTCCGAACCTGATGCTGCACAACCTGGCGGCGGGCGTGACGAGCATCCTGCCCGACCTGGCCAAAGCTGGTGACGCGCCAGACCCCGCCCGCTTGGTGGCGCAGCTCCGGCGCGAGCGGGTGCAAACGCTGACCGGCAACGTTCACTACTTCAACATGCTGCTCGGCTACCTGCGGCAGCACCCGGTGGGACTGCCCGACGTGGTGGGCGTGGGCGTGGGCGGCTCGCCGGTGCCTGAGGAGTTGGCGCAGGAACTGCGGGCTTGTTTCCCGGCGGCGGCGGTGCACGTCATCTACGGGTCGTCGGAGGCCGAACCCATTGCGGTGCGACGGGTTGACACCGTACTGCCTGACCCGCGGGCGGGCTACTGCGTGGGCTCCTTCCACCCGACGCTGGAGTGGCAGCTGCGTCCGTTGGGCGTGCTGACCTGCGGCCCGACCGCCGGCCACGCGGTGGGCGAAGTGCTGGTGCGGGGTGCCCACGTGGCCAGCGCCCGCCCCGACGAGTGGCTGGCCACCGGCGACTACGGCTACGTGGCCGGCGGCCAGCTGTTTCTGACCGGCCGGCAGGGAAACGAGCGCCTGCACCAAGGCGTGCAGCATTACCAAATTGAGCACGCGCTAAGCCAGGTGCCGGGCGTGCAGCGGGTAGCCGCCCGGGCCGGTGCCACCGATTTTACGGTGTACGTGCAGGGGCCCGCCACCCCGGCGGCGGTAGCAGCGGCGCTGGCCCAGAGCTTCCCCCCGGGCTTGTGCGGGGCCGTGCGGTTTCGGCCGAGCCTGCCCGTCGATGCCCGCCACCAATCCAAAATTCTTTACGACCAGCTATAGGTTTTTAGTTGTTAGTTGCTCGTTGTCAGTTGTTAGGCTTACAAAGCAAACTCCTGCCACCTAACAACTAACAACTACCAACTGACAACTGACAACTGACAACCGACAACTAAGATGGACTCTGCATTCGCCACCATTGCGCTGGACCAGGTGCGCTATTCGCTGGTTTGGGAAGACAGCCGGACGCTGTATGCGGGCCTGGCCATCGCGCCCACCGACCATGTGCTGGTCATCACCTCGGCCGGCTGCAACGTGCTCAACGCCCTGCTGGCCGCGCCGCGCCAAGTCACGGCCATCGACCTGAATCCGGTGCAGAACGCCTTGCTGCGCCTCAAGTGCCACCTCATTGCCTACTACGGGCCGGGGGCGCTGCGGGGGCTGATGGGCTTCGACGGGCCGGCGGCCGTGGCCCGGACTTGGCGGCGGGTGTCGGCGACGTTGCCCGTGGAACTGGCGGCGTATTGGGCGCCGTTTTTTGGGGCGCACCCGGCGGGCCTACTCACGGCCGGGCGGCTGGAGGGCTACGTCACGGGCTTCGTGCCCACGCTGCCGCCCGCCACGCAGGCGGCGCTGCGCCAGCTCCTGGCATTTGATAGCGTGGCGGCGCAGCAAGCGTTTTTTGCTGCTGAGCTGGATGGAGCGCCTTTTCGCGAGGCCTTCGTGGCTTGGTTCGACGCCGTGAACCTGAGCAAGGGGCGCGACCCGGCCCTGTTCCGCTACGCGCCGGTGTCGGGCGGGGCCACGTTCTACGCCCGCCTGCGGCAGACCATTGCCACCCAGCTGGTGCGCGACAACTTTTTCTTTCGCTTCTTCTTTTTCGGCCCCGAAGGCTTGCCCGAACGCCTGCTGCCGCCCTGCTACCAGCGCCGCTACCACGCCCGGCTGCGCCAGCTGCTGCCGCGCCTGCGCAGCGTCACGGGCGAGGCGGCGGCTTTCCTGGCCACCCCGGCCGGCCGCACCGTCAGCAAAGCCAGCCTCTCCAACATTTTCGAATACGCCAGTCCGGCCGAGTTCCGGCGGGTATGCGCGGAGCTGCGGGCCACCGCTGGCCCGCCCCTGCGCCTGCTCTACTGGAACCTGCTGCAGGACCAGCACTACTCCCCCGGCCCGGCCGAGGCTTCGGTGTCGGCGGCCGCCCAGGCCCGGCTGTCGCGGGAAGACGGCTGCTTCTTTTTCCGCAACGTGCGGGTGCTAGAGGCCCGTCCGGCGCTCCGGCCGACGGCGCTGCTGCCCGTTTCAGCTTCCTCTCACCTCCTTTCATCCTCCCTATCATGATGACCACTGCTGATTTTCTGCGCCCCGCTTTTCTGGAAAACATGATGCGGGCCCACGCGCCGGAGCGAAACATTCGGGTGCTCGCCGTGGCCCCGCTGCCGCTCGATAGCTCGGCCAGTATCCTGACCGCCCTCACGTCGGGCCAAACCGATAAGGCCATCGGGCACTTCGGCCTGGCCGTGACGCTGGAGGCCGACGGCCAGCCTCAAACCCAGCGCCTGGTGCTGAAAGTGAAGCCGCCCGGCCGCGAGATTTCGGCCATGCTCGGCAGCTTGGCCCAGGCCTGCGGCGAGCCCCTGGCCGCGGTGTACCCGGCCTTTTCTGCCCGTACCGGCTTTCACCACACCCACCACCGCGAGCTGGCCGCTTACCAACTGCCGGCGGCTGGCCTCACGCCCACCATTTGGGGTTTGTATGCCGATGAGGCGCAGGAAGCCTACTGCGTGCTGATGGAATACCTCGAAGACGTGAGCCTGCTGAACTCCATCATGGCGCCCGAGGCCTGGACCGACGCGCACATCCGTGCCGCGCTTACCCAGCTGGCCCAGTGGCACGCCCGCCACCTCACCAGCACGCCGCGGCAGGAGTTCGACGACCAACCCTCGGCCGCTCACATGCAGGCGCTGACGCCGCTATGGGAAGCCCTGCTGGCTAATGCGGCCGCCCACCATCCGGCCCTGTACCCGGCGGCGCGAGTGCACCTCCTGCGCACGGCCATTGCCCACATTCCGACCTACTGGGCCGCGCTGGAAAAGATGCCCAGAACCCTCATTCACAACGACCTCAACCCGCGCAACACCTGCTTCAAAACCGGGCCGGAGGGCCTGCGCCTCTGCGCTTACGACTGGGAGCTGGCCACCTGGCACGTCCCGCAATACGACGTGGTGGAGTTACTGAGCTTTGTGCTGGCCGAGGACCGGTACCACCTGCGCCTGGGCTACCTCGAGCATTACCGCCAGGCCCTGCACGCCCTCACCGGCCGCTACGCCGACGCCCAGGCTTTCCAACTCGGGGCTGGTTATGCGGCGCTCGACTTCGGGCTGCACCGCCTCGGCATGTACCTCATGGCGCATGCGGTGAGCCCCTACCCGTTCCTGCCCCGCGTGGTGGACAGCTACTTCGATACCCTGGCGCAGCTGCAGCCGCCAGTGCTGCGGGCTGGCTCAGAGAAGGTTGCTAGGGTTGAGGCAGCTCTACCGGCCGACCTTGCTTTCGACTCTTCGCTGCTTGATGCACAACAGTTTCTGAGCGAGGAGCGTCGGTCGTCTGCTATGCCAGAGCCCACCTCTTCCCCGGAAAAGCTAGGACACAGGTGGCGGGCGAATTGGTACGCTCGCCTGGACACGAATCTGTTGCCCGTCACGACACCTGCCTCATGAGCCTGACCAATTTCTGGGCCTACCTGCGCGAACGGTTTCCGGTGGTGAACATGGCGCTGTTTGCCATCCTGTTCGGCACGGTGTTCACGGTGGCGGGGCGCGTGGGGGGGCAGCCGCTGGGGCTGGGCTGGGGCGAAATCGTGGGCATGGCGGCCACCATCTCGTTCTTTTTCCGGCTGCGGGTGTTCGATGAAATCAAAGATTTTGCTTCCGATGCCGTGCTGCATCCCGGGCGGGTGCTGCAATCGGGGCGGGTGACGCTGGCGCCCCTGCGGGCGCTGGCCTGGGCGGGGGCGCTATTGGAGGTGGGCTGGTCGGCGAGCCGGGGCCTGCCTGCCGTGCTGGGCTGGGCCGCCCTGCTGGGCTACAGCCTGCTGATGCGCTACGAGTTCGGGGCGCCGGCCTGGCTGCGGGCGCGGCTGCTGCTCTACGCCTTCACCCACATGCTCATCATGCCGCTGGTGATTGGCTGGCTGTGGCTGGCGTACGCGCCGGCCGGCCGGTTCGGGGCCGAGGGGGGCAGCCTACTGGCCCTGCTGAGCTTGCTGGGCGGCTTCGCCTTCGAGCTGGCCCGCAAAATCCGCACCCCTGCCGCCGAGCGGGCGGGCGTCGACTCCTATTCGCGCTCGCTGGGCTACGGCGGGGCGGTGGCGGCCGTGCTGGCCGTGCTGCTGGCCGGTGCCGGGGTGCAGGCCCAACTCCTGGCGCGGCTGGGCGCGGGCTGGGGCGCGTTTGGCCTGTTGGCGGCGCTGCTGCTGACCACCGTGGCCGCCTACGGCACGGCCCTGGCGCGCCCCCGCGAAGCGCTGGTGCGGGCCGCTGAGAAACTGGTGTCGCTGGCGCTGCTAACGAGCTACGTGGGGGTGATTGTGAGCGGGCAGCAGGTTTTGTAGCGATGCTCCGTATCGGCGCGGCCGCGTCAACCTCACCCCCTGACCCCTGCCGGGCACGGCCCCTCTCCAAAAAAGAGGGGGCACCGGGCTTGCTTCAATGGCATGTTGTTATAGCCTTTCGCTTTTCCTCTTTTCCCTCACATATCATCCACGTCTGCGCATTGCCGGTGCCCCTCTTTTTTGGAGAGGGGCCGTGCCCGGCAGGGGGCAGGGGGTGAGGTCAGACACGGACGACACCTGAAACGCCCCATTATGCTTCTCACTGCTGCTGAGCTTACGGCGAACCAGTCCTTAGGCGGTAAGGGCCACGGCTTGCGGCGCCTGCGTGCCGCCGGAGTCCCCGTGCCGGATTTTGCGGTGTTTCCGGCCGAAACCTTCGATGCTGCGCTGCGCGGGCTGCCGACGGACATTGCCGGGCTAGCCGAGCGGCGGGCCCGGCTGCTGGCCTTCGAGGTTTCGGCCGCCGATGCGCGGGCTTTGCGGGACTGCCTCGCGGGCTGGGGCTTCCCGGGACAGCCGGTGGTGGTGCGCTCCTCCGTGGCCGACGAGGACGGAAGCCAGACGGCTTTCGCGGGGCTGATGGATTCTTTCCTGAACCTGACCACGCTGCCGCAGGTGCTCGACGCCGTGGCCCGGTGCGCGGCCAGTACCTACTCTGACCGGGCCAACGCCTACCGGCAGCAGCGGGGCCTGCCCGTGGCGCGCCCGGCCGTGGTGGTGCAGCGGCAGGTGCTGCCCGTGGCCTGCGGCGTCATGTTCAGCACGCTGCCCGAGTTTCCGCAGGAGCTGGCCATTCATGCCGTGTGGGGCTTCGGCGAAGGGCTGGTGGGGGGCGAATTACAGCCCGATGAATTCTATTTCACGCGCAAAACCGGCCTGCTGTCCCGCCAGAATATTGCGCACAAAACGGAGCAGTATGTAGCCGCCGGTGATGGTGTATTGCCGGCTTGTGCTGAAAACTGCCACCAGCCTCCGGGCCTGCGCCGCGCCCCTGTACCCGCGCCCGACCAAGACCGGGCCTGCCTCACGCCAGCTCAAGCTGCCGAGCTGTTTGGACTCGGCATGCGGCTGGAAAAAGCCATGGATAGGCCGCAGGATGTCGAGTTTGTAGTTGCGGCCGAGGGGATGTGGGTGGTGCAGACGCGGCCCATTACCCAGCCCATTGCCGAAGTGGTGGTCTACGACAACTCCAACATTCAGGAAAGCTACTGCGGGGTGACCACGCCACTCACGTTCAGCTTTGCTCAGCGGGCGTATGCCACCGTGTACCGGCAAACCATGCGGGTGCTGGGCGTGCCCCTGGCCCAAGTGGCCGCCCACGAGCCCGTGGTAGCCGAGCTCCTGGGGCTGGTGGGCGGCCGCATCTACTACAACATCAACAACTGGTATCGGGGCCTGCAGCTGCTGCCCTCTTTCCGGCAAAACAAGGCCGACATGGAGCGCATGATGGGCCTGGAAGAGCCCGTCGACTTCGTGACGGACCAGCGCAAGCCGCTGGCCGTCAGCCTGCGCCAATTGCCCCGCCTGGCTCTGAACCTGGGCCGGCTGCTCTGGGCCTTTGGGCGATTGAAAAAGCGCATTTCCGCCTTTCACACCCAGTTTCAACACCAGTACCAACGGTTCTACGCGCTGCCCTTGGCCGCGCTGAGCCCGGCCGAGCTGCTGCAAGAGAAAGCCAACCTCGACAACGAGCTGCTGAGCCGCTGGACCACGCCCATCGTGAACGATTTCTACGTGATGATGGCCAACGGCCGGGTGGCCCGCGCCCTGAAAAAGGCCGGCCTCGCCGACCCCGACGAGTTTCTGAGCCGCTACCTCACCGGCGATGCGCAGCTGGCCAGTACCCAGCCCACCCACCGCCTGCAAGCCCTGGCCTGGCTGGCCTGGCCCCGGCCACTGCTGCGCCAGTTGCTGGTGGCGTTGCCGCCTGATGTCCATGCCCAAGTGGCTGCCCTCGCCCCCGATTTTCACCGCGAAGTCGAGGCCTTTATTGCCCAATACGGCGACCGAACCGTGGGCGAGCTCAAGCTGGAAACCCGCACCATGCGCGTCGCACCCGTCGTTTTCTACCACTACCTGCGCAATTTCCTGCTCACCGAGCAAGCTCCGCCACCGGCCGCCGGCCCCGAAAACTCCCTGCGCCAGCAGGCCTGCGAGGAGCTCGCCGCCCTCCTCGCGGCCCGCCCTTTCTGGACGCGCCGCGCCACCTGGACGGCCCTGCGCCAGCTCCAGCGCGCCATTGGCTACCGGGAGGGGCTCCGCCTGGAGCGCACCCGCCTGTTTGGCATGTACCGCGCCCTCTACCTGGCAATGGGCCAGTATCTTACCAGGGAGCAGGCGTTGGCTGAGCCCGCGGAAATATTCTGGCTCACTGAGCCGGAAATAGCCGCTGCTGCTGCCGAAATACTGGTTGCCTCCGGGGCGACTTCCGCTGCCCTTCAGGCCCTCGCCGCGCTGGTGGCCCAGCGCCGCCGCGAGTTTGCCGCTTACGCCCTGGCGGACGTGCCCTCCCGCGTGACGGTGCCCAGCCCCCCGGCCAATGGAGCCGCAGCGTCGCCTGCCAGCCCCGGCGCGCTGCGCGGCACCGGCTGCTTCGCCGGCACGGCCGAGGGCGAGGTGCTCGTCATCACCGACCCCGGCGGCAGCCTCGACGTGAACGGCAAAATCGTGTGCGCCCTGCGCACCGACCCGGGTTGGGCGGCCCTATTTCCGATGTGCCGGGGCGTCATCATCGAGAAAGGCTCGTCGCTGTCGCACTCGGTCATTCTGCTGCGCGAGCTGGGCATTCCCACCATCATCAACGTGCCGGGCATAACCCGGCAGCTGCACTCCGGCCAGCACATTCGGCTGGATGGGCGGACGGGGGAGATTGAAGTGCTGGGGGAGCAGTAAGCTGATTCGCCTGTCATGCTCATCTGTCATCCTCATCTGGCGTCCGCGTAGCGAAGGACCTTATCACCGTTGAACGGCTTGCAGTACTCAAAAAATAAAACGTGATAAGGTATTTCACTGCGCGGACACCAGATGAGGATGACGGGCGGATTAGCTTACCTAATGGCTTCCAGAATACCACACCAACCCATGTCCTTCACCACGCATTTCTTCGCCGACGACCTGCCCAACTCGTTCTTCGAGATTCCGGTCGCCATCCACGCCGGTCAGCCCGCGCTACCCGTCGAAAACCCGTCGGCGGTGCTCGACTTATTCCGGGCCGAGGCGGTGCGGAATGACATCATCGTCCTCACCCATCCGGCCGGGCTGCGGGTGGCGGGCATCTTCCCGCACGAGGGGTCGGATGCTTATTTCGGCTTTTGGGAAACCATCGACGACGTGGCGCTGAACCGGGACGCCTTTGCCCGGCTGGCTTCCGAAGCCCGGCGGCGGGGCTATGGACGGCTACTGGGGCCGCTCAATTTCAATACGTTTCACGCTTATCGGCTGCGCCTGGGCCCGGCGCCCTCCTGGAACGTCTTCGACCGCGAGCCCCGCAACCCGGCCCACTACCCGGCCCTGCTGGCGCAGCTGGGTTTCTCGCCCGCCCTCACCTTCGAAAGCCGGCTGATTCGGGCCGATGCCGTGCCGGAAGCCTACGGGCAAAAAGCCGATTTGCTGGCTGCTTTCCAGCAGCTTCCCTACGACCTCATTCCGCTGAACCCGGACACCTGGGGCCCGCACGAAGCCGAGCTGCACGCCCTGGTCGACAACGTTTTCAGCGCCAACCCAGCCTACCGCCGGATTCCGCTGGCGCAATTCCGGCGGCAGTACAACGCCGGGTTTGCGGCCGGGCTGTGTCCGCACACGTCGGTGCTGTTTCGGGACCGGCCCACGGGTCAACTGGTGGCCTTCAGCTTCTGCCAGCCCAACTACGCACCGCTGGGTTTGGGCACCACGCCGCCCAATTTTGCGCGCGACTACCCGCGCCTGGCCCACAAAGTGCTGCTGGCCAAAACGGTGGGCGTGCACCCCGATTTCCGGCAGCAGCAGCTCATGAGCTTCCTCGGGGCCTACGGCATGATGAGCTTCCGCGAGCTCTACACCGAAATCATCTTCTGCTTGATGCGCTCCGACAATTTTTCCCGGCACTTCACCAATGGCCTGCCGATGGAAGTGGCGCACTACGCGCTGTTTGGGCAGGAGCTGGCGTGAGTAGCAGGTCCACAGGCATAAGCCGGTCATGCTGAGCGGAGTCGAAGCATCTCTACCGCGCAACTAATCAGAATTACAACTGCGGTAGAGATGCTTCGACAAGCTCAGCATGACGGCCTGTTTGCTGTCCTCTTCCCGCAATTCATCACATAAACCACCTCTTGCCTATGGCCTTCCTCTACAAAATCCGCCTGTTGCTGCTGGCGCTCGTCGGAGGGGCTTGCGTGGGGCTGTGGCCGGGCGTGCGGGCGGCTTTGGTGGTTGATAACAACTTGTCGGCCTGGTTCCTGCGTGACGACCCGGCCTTGGTCGCCTACCACGATTTTCAGGCGCGATTCGGCAACGATGAGGTGGTGGTAGTGGTGGTGAAGGACGAGCGTACCCTGCTCACGCCCGGCCATTTCGCCGCCCTGCGTGCCCTCACCGCCGAGCTGGCGGCCCTGCCGGAAGTGGCCCAGGTGCTGGGCGCTGGCAATGCCGAGCTGCCGGGCCGGGCCGGCCTGCTGGCCACGGCGGCCCCGCGGCCGCTGCTGCCGCCCGAGGCCACAGCGGGTTCTGTGCGGGCTGCTTTGGGCGCGCAGCCGACGCTGCGCGGGCAGCTGTTCAGTCCCGATTACCGAGCCATGCGCCTGCTGGTGGTGCTGCGCCAGCTGCCCGATTTCGACAACCGCCGGGGCGCCATTCTGGCGCGGGTGCGGGGCGTGGTGTACCGGCATTTTGCGCCCGGGCAGGCATTGCTGGGCGGGGTGGGGGTGGTATTTGCCGGGCTGAACGAGCTGTCGCAGCACGATTTTGGGTTTTTCCTGGGGCTGGGCTATTTGCTCATGTTTGCCGTTTTTCTGGGCATCTACCGCAACGGCTACCTGCTGCTCTACACGCTGGGCATCGTAGGCGTGGCGACCTACCTCACGCTGGGCGTGTATGGGGCTTTGGGGCACCGCCTCAACCTGCTCACGGTGCTGCTGCCCATCGTCATCATCCTGCTGGGCTTTCTCGACTCGATGCACGTGGTAAACGAGCGCAACCTCCTGCCGGACGCTGCCACCGCTTCGCCTCGGGCCAGCGCCCTGCAGGCCTTGCGGAATGTGTTTCAGCCCTGCCTGTTCACCATGACGACCACCGCGGCGGGCTTCCTGGCCCTGCTCACCAGCCCAATGGCCATTCTGCGCAATTTCGGCTTGTTTGCCGCGCTGGGGATTGTGTTGTGCTTGGGCCTCACGTTTTTGCTGGGCGTGGTGCTGCTGCCGCTCACCCGCCCCCGGCCCCGGGCCACCCGCGCCACCGGCGGCAGCGTACTGCGCTTCTACGAGTGGGTGCTGCGGCACCGCCGGGCCTGCGCGGCCGTGTCGGTGGCCCTCGTGCTGGGGCTGCTGGCGGGCACGCTGCGCCTGCGCAACGACACCTATACCCTGGGCTACCTGCCCCCCGACTACGTGGTGGTGACCGACCACGGGGCCATTGAAGCCGCCTGGGGCCCCTACATGCCGCTGGAGCTGCTGGTGCGCCCCCGGCCGGGCCTCACCCTCGACAGCGGCCGGGTGCTGCGGGCCGCCGTGGCCTTCGCCGATTCGGTGCAAACCCTGCCGGGCGCCGGGCGTGGGTTCGGGTTTCAGTCGCTCTACCTGGCGGCGCTGGAGGCGCAGTTTGGCCCCAAAGCCCGCCGGGCGCTGCGCAGCCAAGGCGTGCTGACGGCCGTGCATCAGCAGCTGGGAGCCCGCTACCCGGCCCTGGCCCGGCAGTACCTGCACGAGCCCAGCCAGACGGGCCGCATCACGGTGGCCGGCCAGATGCTCCCCGCACGGCAGCTTGGCGCGCGGATGGACACCGTGCTGGGCATTGCGCGGGCCACCCTGGGGCCGGTGGCGGAGGTGGCGCCCGCCGGGTACCAGCCCATGTACGCCCGCATCACGGCCTACGTCACGGCATCGCAAACCAACAGCCTGCTCACTTCCTTCGGACTGGTGTTTCTGCTGACGTGGGCGTTTATCCGCAATTTTCGGCTGGCGGTGCTGGCCGTGGTGCCCAACCTGTTTCCGGTGCTGGCGCTGTTGGGCATCATGGGCTGGGCCGGCATTCCCCTCGATACGGCCACGGCCAGCATTGCCGCCATCGTGCTCAGCTTTTGCACCGATGACAGCATCCATTTCATTCACGCCTACCAACAGCAACGGCTGCGCGGCGCCCTGCCCGCGGCGGCGCGGCGGGCCACGGTGGCCCACGTAGGTCCCACGGTGGTGCTCACCAGCGTCATTCTGTTTCTGGGGTATGCCGTCATGCTGCTGGCTTCGCTGAAAACCGTGCAGCTGTTTGGGGCGCTCACGGCGCTGGCCATTGTGGGGGCGGTGTTTGGCGAGCTGGTAATTTTTCCGCTGGTGCTGGCTCGGTTCGACCGTAAGCCTACGCTTGCCTGACGCCTGATAATGAAAACGAAGAGGGGAGCACTGCCAGCGGCAATGCTCCCCTCGTTCAAGTCCGATTCATTCGCTCGTTAGGGGCGGCCGCCGGGGCTGCCGGCCGGCGTGATGCCCCCCGGCGTGGTGGTGCCGGGCGACGGCGCATTGGCCGGCGAGTTGATGGGATTAACCGGAGTGTTGACCGGGGCCGTGGGCCGCTGGCGCGTGGAGTCGGCGGGCTGCGCGGTGGGGCGGGGCAGGGCAGGCGTGGCGCCCGGTACCGTGGCCGGCAGCGTTTTGGCCGAGTCGGTTGTGGTGCTGTCGGCCGGCGCCGTCACCGGTTGCGAGCCGGGAACAGCGGCTGGCGCCGCGCCCGCCGGTGCGCCGGGAGTGCCAGGAGCACCCGTCGGCGCATCCGGCGCTCCAGCCGGGCGGGCACCGGGGGCGCCGCCTGGACGAGCGCCGGGGGCACCACCGCCCGGACGAGCCCCGCCCGTGCCAGCGGCGCCACCCGCAGGAGCGTCGCCCCCGCCGCCAAGGTCGCCTCCGCCTCCGTCACCTTTCAAGTCGTCGTTGTTGACGCCGCGGCGGCGGCGCGGGCGCTGGTCGGCCGAGAGCTGGCCGATGCGGTAGCTCGCGTTCACCTGGAAGCTCAGCTGGCGCCGCTCGTTGACGCTGGACTGCACCAGCAAAGGCGTGCGAATTTCATTGCGGATGTTGATGGACGGGGTCACGAAGTTTTGCGCGCCAAAGCCGAAGCTGCCTTTCTTGTTGGCAAAGTCGCGCCGCACGCTCAGGCCGTAGAAGCCGAAACCACTCTGCTCGCCCTGCAACTGCACTTCTCGGCCGCGGTAGAAGCCAAAGGCCTGCAAGCCCCACAGGTCGGTGATTTTGTACGAGCCAAACAGTCGGCCGCTGATGACAAAGCCTTCGTTCGAGGCATTGTAGAGGCGGTCCGATACGTTGTTGCGCAGCACGGCGTAGTACACGTCGACGCCGCTGTTCAAGCTCAGCTTCTTGCCGTTGAGGGAGGCAAACACGTTGCCGCCATAAGCGTTTTCCTCGCCAATGTTGCCGAAGCTAACCAGCTGCGCACCGGGGACCAGCTGGGCCTCAGCACTCAGCTGGGCATTCAGGGCAGTGCGCAGTTCTTCGGGCAGGGGGCTGCGCACCGTTTGGATGGAGCCGGTGGTGTTGCGGGCAAAGGCCGTAAAATTCAGGTTGACTTGCTTGACCAGCGTGCTGTAGCCCAGCTCAAAGTTGTTGGTGAACTCAGGCTCTAGCTCGGGGTTGCCTTGGTTCACAATCAGCGAGTTGGAAAACTGCGGGGCGGGGTTCAGGAATTGCAGCGAGGGGCGCTGGAGGCGTCGGTTATAAGCTGCTTTCACCACGTTGCCGTTCTGCAGGCGGCGCGACAGGTTCACGCTGGGCACCAGGGCTCCGTATTTGGGGATGTCCACCGCTTGGTCGGTGTTGCTGAAGTCGGCCGTGATGGTGGTGTACTCGTAGCGCACGCCGGGCTTAAGCGTGATGTTTTTCGGCAAGCTCAGCGTGTAAGTGGCGTAGGCGGCGGCCACGTTCTGGCGGTAATCAAAACCGTTGTTCAACGCCCCGCCGGTGGCCCGGACAAAGTCGCCGTCGGAACCAGGCGCCGTGAACAAGGCGAAGTCGCTGTTCACGCGGCGCAGAATGTCCTTGGCTCCGAATTCCAGCAGCTGGTTTTTGCCCACCGGCGACTGGTAGTCGGCCTGCACCGTGAATTCCTCGTTGGCGCTGGGGTTTTCGTTGCGCAGCCGGCTGGTGGTGTTGAAGTTGCTGACGTCCAGAATCGAGTTGGTGAAATCGTTCTGGCGGTCGTTGCGGCTGTACTGCGTCAGCAGGCTGAACTCCTGCTGCGGCTTCTCAAACAGGTGCGTGTAGTTCAGGCTAGCATCCAGCGAGTTGGACCGGTCCTCTACGTCCACGTTGCGCACATCCAGCGGCACGCCCGACGAGGAAAGCAGGTTGATGCGGGTCAGCCGGTCTTGCTGGGTGTTCGACGCGCGCAGGCCATACGTGAGCGAAGCTTGCAGCGAGTTTTGCTTGTTGATGTCGTAGTCCCAGGCCAGCGCCGTGCGCCCGCCACCCTGGCTCTGGCGGTTTTGGGCCGTTTGCAACGTCGAGCGGATGTCCGAAGCGTTGGTGGGGCTGATGGTCGTCTGGCGGTTTTCGAAACGGCCGCGGATGTTGTAGCCGGCCCGGCCGCCCGCGTTCAGCGAGAAGCCCATTTTGCCGGTGCGGTAGCTGCCGTTCAGGCCCAGGTTGGCGCTGCGGGTGCCCGCGCTCACGTCCACGCCCAGCGTGCCGCCGCGCAGGGTGTTGGTTTTGGTGATGATGTTGATGATGCCGCCCGAGCCTTCGGCGTCGTACTTGGCCGAGGGCGAGGTAATCACCTCCACGGTCTTAATCTGGTCGGCCGGAATCTGGCGCAGGGCGTCGGCAATGCTGCTGGCCGCAATGGCCGAGGGCTTGTTGTTGATGAGCACCCGGATGTTGGAGCTGCCGCGCAGGCTCACGTTGCCGTCGAGGTCCACGCTCAGCAGCGGCACCCGGCGCAGCACGTCGGAAGCGTCGCCGCCCTTGGTGGTCTGGTCGTTTTCGGCATTGTACACGGTGCGGTCCACGCGCTCCTCAATCAGGGCTTTTTGGCCGGTTACTACTACTTCGCCCAGCTTTTGGGCGGCGGCGGCCAGGGCCAGGGTGCCCAGGTCGGTGGGGTTGCCGCCGACCACGGCCACGCCCGTGCGCTCCTCGTTTTTAAAGCCCAGGAAGCTAACCTGCACGGTATAGGTGCCGGCTGGAATGCCGGCCAGTACGAACTTGCCGTCGTCGCCGGCCACGCCGCCGTTCACCACTTTGCCGCCGGCGTCAAGCACGGCCACGGTGGCGTACGACACGGGCTTGCCGGAGCCCGCCTCCGTCACGGTGCCAGTAATGCGCCCGGTGGCGGCGCGGGGCGTAGCGGGCGTAGTAGCCGGCGCGGTAGGCCGGCCGCCGGGGCCCTGCTGGCCCGAAGCCAAGTGAGTGGCGCCCAACAGGGTGCTCAACAATACGGCAGTAGCCGGTAATTTTCTTTTCATACAATACATAGCGGCCAAAGTGCCACAACTTGTGCCGGAGGTTGCATCCGGCATTCCTCATTTTGGGGTTGAAACCGGTACAACCGACAGCCGGACTGGTTAGCTTAATTCGATACGCAAATTTCCCTATGAATGCAGCCTTTCTCAGAGGAAACTAGATTATCCCAGCGTAAACCCCGACCAAGGCCCTAATTCCTTCGCGGCGAACAACCGCACTTGGTCCGGCGTCGTACCTTTGTGCCGACTCGACAATCTTTTAGCGGGTCAGGCGGTTACACACCGTCACCCATCCCACCACGCCTGCCCCGATGATAGTTGAACCCGGCCCGCTTCTGGCGGCGATTGACTCGCCCGATGACCTCAAAAAGCTCGCGCCTGAGCAGTTAGTCCAGCTCAGCACTGAATTGCGGGACTTTATCATCGACTCGGTCAGCATCTACGGCGGGCACTTCGGCGCCTCGCTGGGCGTGGTTGAGCTCACAGTGGCGCTGCACTACGTCTTCAACACCCCCTACGACCAGCTGGTGTGGGACGTGGGCCACCAGGCTTACGGCCACAAAATTCTGACCGGCCGGCGCGACAAATTCCCGACCAACCGCCGCTATCACGGCATGTCGGGCTTCCCCAAGCGCAGCGAAAGCGAGTACGACGCCTTTGGCGTGGGCCACAGCAGCACCAGCATCGGCGCGGCTCTGGGTATGGCGGTGGCTTCCGACTATAAAGGGGAAAAGGACCGGCAGCACATTGCCGTGATTGGCGACGGCGCCATGACGGCCGGTATGGCCTTCGAGGCCCTCAACCACGCCGGCGTGGCCAACTCCAACCTGCTGGTTATCCTCAACGACAACTGCATGAGCATTGACCCCAACGTGGGCGCGCTCAAGGAATACCTCACCGACATCACCACCTCCCGCACCTACAATAAGGTGCGCGACGAGCTGTGGAACGTGCTGGGCAAGCTCAGCAAGTTCGGCCCCAACCCGCAGCACATTGCCCGCAAAGTAGAGGCCGCCATGAAGGCCACGCTGCTCAAGCAAAGCAACCTGTTTGAGGCGTTGAAGTTCCGATACTTCGGGCCTGTGGACGGGCACGACGTGCAGCACTTGGTGGAAGTGCTCAATGACTTGAAGGAAATTCCCGGTCCCAAGCTGCTGCACTGCGTGACCGTGAAAGGCAAGGGCTACGCGCTGGCCGAGAAAGACCAGACCCTGTGGCACGCGCCGGGCTTGTTTGATAAAATCACGGGCGAGATTTACAAAAAGGTGCCCACCGCGCCCCAGTCGCCTAAGTATCAGGACGTATTTGGCCATACGTTGGTGGAACTGGCTGAAGCCAACGACAAAATCATGGGCGTGACGCCGGCCATGCCGTCAGGCTCGTCGCTGAACATCATGATGGCCGCCATGCCCGACCGGGCCTTCGACGTGGGCATTGCCGAGCAGCACGCCGTGACGTTTTCGGCCGGCCTGGCCACGCAGGGGCTGGTGCCGTTCTGCAACATCTACTCCTCGTTTATGCAGCGCGCCTACGACCAGGTGGTGCACGACGTGGCCCTGCAAAATCTGCACGTGGTGTTTTGCCTCGACCGCGCCGGTTTCGCGGGCGCCGACGGCCCCACTCACCACGGCTGCTACGACCTGGCTTACATGCGCTGCATTCCCAACATGGTGGTGGCCGCCCCCATGAACGAGCAGGAACTGCGCAACCTGATGTACACCGCCCAACTGCCCGAAAACGCGGGCCCCTTCAGCATCCGCTATCCGCGCGGCGAGGGCGTGATGCCGCAGTGGCGCACGCCGCTGCAGCGCGTGGCCATCGGCACAGGCCGCGTGGTGCGCGAAGGAGAGGAGGGAGGCGTGGCCATTCTCAGCATTGGCCACATCGGCAACTACGCCGTGAAGGCCACCGCAACCCTGGCCTCCGAAGGCCTCGACGCGGGCCATTACGACATGCGCTTCTGCAAACCGCTGGACGAGGAAATGCTGCGCGACATTGCCCGCCGCTACCGCGCCATCGTGACCGTGGAAGACGGCTCACTGCCCGGCGGCTTCGGCTCGGCCGTGGTGGAATTCCTCACCGACCACGGCTTCCACCTGCCAGTGCGTCGCCTGGGCATCCCTGACCGCGTGGTAGAGCACGGCTCGCAAGACGAACTCTACAAAGAGTGTGGCTTCGATGCGGCTGGCATTGCCGCCGCTGTGCGCGAACTGAGCCAGAAAGTGACCGCCGCTGCCCGCGCCACGGCGGTGGGGTAGGTTCGCCAGTTGCTGAAGAAACAGAAAAAAGCCCCCGTAGCTGATGCTGCGGGGGCTTCTCTCGTTTCTAGGCAAGTAGTGAAGCGTGGTGCTTGTACTGTTGCAGATGGTTGTAAGAAACCTGCACGTGGTACTCAGAAACCAGGCGACGCTTGCGTGCTGACCATTCTTGTAGTCGGGTGTATAACTGCTGGGGAGACTGCTGTGAGTCCTCCGTTTGAAGGAAGTCTACGGATGCCAGTACTTCCAATGATAAAGCGGATTGAAATCCGTCAATCAGTTTCAACAGATTGTTGAGCCGGAGCTGCTGTTCAGGGTTGAGGTTACGGGCAATGTACATGACAACCTCTTCCAAGCAGTCGTAATTCAACGTCAACGCCTCAAAAGCCTTCGCTTCGTTTTGCTCCAATCCTTGCAGATACTTTCCATTAAGGTGATACAGCACGTGCTGAACGGCCGGAGAATAGGGGCCGTAATGGTGGGCGTGGAACTTGAGCTTGAGTGGTTCGCCTAACCGTTGCAGGAAATAGGCCAGTTTGTTGGCCGCAAATACGCTGGCTTCTTCCCCCAAGCTCTCGTAGGCAAACAGGCTATACAACAGCATTGCCCGAGCAGGAGTCAGGTGGGACGTGACGGGCGCTTGCTGAAGCACGGCCCGCACGGCCTCGCTCGGTTCGTACACCATGACGGCAGTGCCATCTAAAGAACCCAGATGCTGCTCAATAAGCGGTTTTACCCTGCACCATTCCAGCCCACCATGCCCGCAGCCCAGCGGTGGTAGCGCCACGCTGCTAAGTTGACGTTCCGTGATTAAAGTGGCTAACGCTTGCAGGCCGGTTTCTATATAGGCATAAGTAGACTTGCGCCGCCAATCTGTTTTCGTGGGGAAATTGATGATGAGTTGCGGACCGTGAGCGGTGAGTTCCTCCACCGCAAGCAAATGGCCAGGCACTAGCTCACCGGCCTTGCAGGTGCGCAGGTACACGGCGTAGTTGTGCTTGAACCGCTCCCGAAACTGAAGCGCGATGCCTTTGCCCATCACCCCTACCGTGTTGACGGTGTTCACCAACGCCTGGGCTGGGGCGTCGAGCAGGTTGCCGGTATGGTAGGTTATCATTCGTGAAAGTAAAAATTGTCGGGGTTCACCTCCAACGCTGCGGAATGGCCAGCGGCTTTCAGTAACCCGGAAACGAAAGTACGTTGCGCCTCATCAAACACGATTATGCGGCTAATGCATTCCGGCGCCACGTATTCTTTTACCAAGCATTCGGCTTGCTTGCGTCGCTGGCGGTCATTGTCTTCCTCATCCGTCCAATAGCGTAGCCTGATTGTAGGCCAATCCAACTGGTCTATATCGGCGGGGTCCTGAAAAAAGCGTGAGGTACGCGCCGTCGCGTGCCCATCTGTGAAAACAACGGGCCGAGGGTGCGCTTGCACATCAACCAGCCGACAGCACAGGTAGACGATGTCGCGTTGCGGCCGTTGGGTGATGCCCCGCCAGCCCGTTTTGATGTTCAACAGCATCGGCGAGAGCGGCCAAAAGTAGAAAGGCACGTAATCACCGAGGGCCCCTGCATTGGGTAGCGGGATGGGCGCATCGTGCCGGATGGAGGTCAGCGCGCCATCACCGATGAAAATATAGTTGGGGTCTTGATGCGGGTGGTTACGAGTAAATAAGCCGTGTCGCAACGCATAGGCGACGTTGTCAACGTGCAGAATACGAAACAACCAAATTTCGGAGGGCGGCTTGGCCATATAGGCAATAGAATGCATGAATGCAGTACCCCAAAAGTAACACGCGGCGGCCCCGGCCTCAGTAGCTGCTACGTGGCGTTTCTACTTAGGGCCTGAGCCGGCTCACGCTAAAACATTTGCTGGCGTCGACCGTCTGCTACTGCGCCACTGCGGAGCCCTAGCGCTGCTGTGAGCTTCACGGGTCATCTTTCCTCCAATGTCAACCAACACCACATCCACCTATTCCCCCACTTTCGCCCTTGGTGGCGACCTTACCGTGAACCGTCTCGGCTATGGGGCTATGCGCATCACTGGCCAAGGCATCTGGGGCCCGCCAGCCGACCACAATGAATCCATCCGGGTGCTGCAGCGCGCCGTGGAACTCGGCGTAAACTTTATCGACACGGCAGACAGCTACGGCCCCAATGTGTCGGAAGAGCTGATTGCCGAAGCTTTGCATCCCTACAAAAACGACTTGGTGATAGGCACCAAGGGCGGCCTGCTGCGCACCGGCCCCAACGAGTGGCCCATCGACGCGAGCCCCAAGCACCTCGAAGCCGCGTTGCACGGCAGTCTGCAGCGCCTCAAACTCGACCGCATTGACCTGTACCAGTTGCACCGCATCGACCCCAACGTGCCGTTCGAGCAAACCCTGGAGTTTTTGCAAAAAGCGCGGGAAGAAGGGTTAATTAAGCACATTGGCCTTTCAGAAGTCACCGTTGAGCAGATTAAAAAGGCCCAGGAATACGTGCCCGTGGTGTCGGTGCAGAACATGTACAGCGTCGACAACCGCAAGTGGGAAGCGGAATTGACTTACACCCGCGAGCAGGGCATGGCCTTCATCCCGTGGTACCCGCTGGCCGGCGGCAATCAGGACGCTTTGACCGCCCTGAACCAAATGGCCCAACGGCATCAGGCCACGCCTCAGCAGATTGCCCTGAGTTGGCTGCTTCATCACTCGCCCAACATTCTGCTCATCCCCGGCACTTCCAAGGTGAAGCACCTGGAAGAGAACATGAAAACCGCGAACCTCCGCCTTACACCCGAAGACTTGGCCACGCTCGACAGCATCAGCCCCGGTTAATTCGCGGGCACGTCTGAATGTGTGATTATAATTTGAGAGGCCCTGCAACACTAGTTGCAGGGCCTCTTTCTTTTTCATAGAACAGTGTGCAGCTCGCCACAAGGCAGGACAAGGAGAAGTATGCAGAACTCAATCACTAATAAATTACGAGTGATATTTTATGTATTTAAATATAAATTTAGTAATAAATAATTCGATGCACTTGGCTTATAATAAAATTTTATTTACTGGAATAATATAAATGATTGACCTTTTGTTGCGGTTTAAAACAAATAATTGCGCCAATATGTTCTAAAACACATCAATGGCATTAGCTTTGAAATGTATTGAAGAAGATTGTACTAATTTAATAACAATTAACTGCACACTACCATGAAAACAGCATTTACTTTATGGGGTTCTCTGGCCTTGTCATTGCTGCTGGCACCGCTCACCGGATACAGCCAGACCTGCTCCAACCAGATAACGGTTAGCTACTACGACAATGGCGTGTTGAAATCGACCACGGTCAACAACGGGCAAAGCGGCTCGGGAGCAGCCGTGTGCCCGACCGCGGGCGCCCAGTACACCTTCAGCGCTGTGTCGACTTCCAATGCCGTGCTAAGCTGGGAGCGGGTGATTAGCCGCGCTGCCAGGAGCGAAAACGACGTAGTGGCCCCAGTGACCAGCGCCACGGCGCCGGCCGGTGCGGTGCTCGAGGCAACGGTTTCGTTCACCACGACCACGGAGTTTCGCATCCGCTCCAACGCAGACGTTTACCCGAGCTCATCCTGCAACAAAGACGGGTTTCTGTACATGACCTTCCGACCGGCGCTGACGCTGGCTTCGTCGGGCACCAGTGCCTCGGCGGGGGTGTGCTCGGGCGCAGGCGTTACGCTCACGGCCGCCGGCGCGACCGGTGATTACACGTGGAGGGCCAACGGCGCAATCATCCCGAACCAAACCAGCGGCACGCTCACGGTGACCCCCACCGTGACCACGACCTACCTGGTTTCGGCCACTACCGACTGCGGCACCAGCTCGCAGCAAGTAACCATACCGGTGAAAGACGTCACGGTTACTCCCAGTGCTCCATTTATTTGCGCCAACCAGCCCACCATGATTAGCGCCACCTACAACGGGACCAGCGCCACGTACCAGTGGTTTGTGAAAGGCCAGCCCGGCGCGATTTCGTTGGGTAGCAGCGCGACGGTGACCCCGGCGGTCACCACCACGTACCAAGTGGTGGCCACCACTTCAGATTGCAGCACCATCACGAAAGAGGTGGTCGTGACGGTGGGCCCGGCGGGCTTGCGCGTGGCGCCCACGGCCGCCACCATCTGCGCGGGCGGGAGCATCGACCTGCAAGGCACTTCTGACAACCCGGCCGCCACGTATGCTTGGTCGCCGAGCACCGGCCTCAGCGCCACCACCGGCGCCACCGTCACGGCCAGCCCGTCGGCTACCACCACGTACACGGTTACGGCCACCACGCCCTGCGGAGACGTCACCGCCAGTCAAGTGGAAGTAGTGGTAGTGCCCGCACCGACTTACTCGGTTACGCCCAGTGCCCCCGCAATATGCGCCGGCGATGCCGTGGCCTTGACGGCTAGCTCTGGCATCACAAACACTGCCTACCGCTGGTACCGGACCAGCGACCTCGGTACGCTGCTCTCGACGGCTGCCACCCTGACGGTTGCGCCCTCCACCACCACCACGTACCGGGTGTTGACCACCTCCCCCTGTGGCGCGACCAACACCCAAGACGTGACCGTGACCGTAGGCTCCCGGCCGGTGGTTGCCGTGAGCCCAACCGCCGCCACAATAGCGGTTGGCGGTTCGACTACGCTGACCGCAAGCGGAGCTTCTACTTACAGCTGGACCGCCACCACCGGCGGCGTGACCACCAACTTGGCGGCAACAACTGCCTCGATTACGGTGTCCCCCGCATACACGACCACCTACGCGGCCACCGGAAGCGTTGGCAGCTGCAGCAACACGGCCCAAGCTACAGTGGCCGTGTCGCGCCCCTTGCCCGTCGAATTGGTTGACTTCTTGGCCATTTGGAGCGGCAATGGCGCCCAACTATCGTGGGCCACGGCTTCTGAAAAGAACAACGCCTATTTCGTGGTGGAGCGCAGCTTCGACGGCAAAACCTTTACGGAAATTGGCAAGCGTGAAGGCACGGGCACCACTTCTGCCCGGTCGACTTACCAGTTCAACGATGCCGGCTTGTCGCGTTCGGCCGCTGCCACGGCGTACTACCGCTTGCGTCAGGTAGACACCAACGGTGAATACCGCCACTCGCCGGTGCGGACGGTGTCGATAGGTGCGGCTTCAGCGGCACTCAAAGCCACGGTGTTCCCCAACCCCTACGGCGATGGCGTCAACGCCACGGTGCGCTTGCATGCGGCCGGAACGGACGCCATCACGCTCACCGTGCGCAACGTACTGGGCCAAACCATGCATACTGAAACCATCACCCGCACGGCCGGTGTGCACGATGTCGAACTGCCGCGTGCCAACGCTTGGCCGGCGGGGGTGTACTACCTAACCGTTGGCCAAGGTGGCCAGCAACAGGTGCTGTCCCTCAGCCACCGCTAGTCGGAGCCAATGCTAACCGCTAACCTCTACAAAAGCCGGCACCTTCACGGGTGCCGGCTTTTGTAATTACCAAGATTGCCGACGGAGGAATCAACTGCTCATAGTAAGCCACTCTGACGATGGTTGACTGCCGACTCCTGAGCCTCTTTCCGCAACCGATTGCGGTTGCCTGCTTACGTTTACTAACAAGTTGGGTGGTAGCTGAAGAATTATTCCGTAAATTTCAAGAAAAAAACAATCGATAAATTGATGATTCAAACAATTTCCACTAACATTGCTTAAATTATAGTGACTTAAGGCAAGAAGCTTTTCCAGGTCCAAGTATGTCAGCTGCGTTCAAAAAAATCATCCTAGAGCTTGAAATCGCCTATTTGACGGCTTTAAAAGCTCGGAAATATCAGTTGCTTCCACCCTTCCCACTTGCTTCTGAACGTGTGATGCGCCGGCTTTTTTCTGGCCTCATTGCACAATCGATTGTGTTTGCTCTTACCAATTCCCACTACGTTCATTTATGAAAAAGTCAGTACCCAAGTTGCATGGGCTTGCAGTGCCAGCCTTGCTGGGTGGCATGCTGCTGCTGCCGGCAGTCAGCCAAGCCACCGTTGAGTCAAACGCCAGCGCCGTGTCCGTGGCGTGGCAAGCCGCCGACACCCCCATTTCCGGGCGCATCACCGACGCCAGCGGCGCGGGCATTCCCGGGGTGACCGTGTTGGTGAAAGGCACCACCAACGGCACCCAAACCGACGCCGACGGGCGCTACACCATCTCGGCCCCAACGGGAGCTACGTTGGTGTTCTCCTTCGTGGGCTACGCCACGCAGGAAGTAGCGGTGGGCGGCCGCACCTCCGTGGATGCGCAACTGGCGGTAGATGCCCAGGGTCTGTCGGAAGTGGTGGTGGTGGGCTACCTCACCCAGGACCGCCAGAACGTGACCAGTGCGGTGAGCAGCGTGGACACAAGAGAAGCCGCCAAAACGCCGGTGCCGACGTTGTCGCAGGCCATTCAGGGCCGGGTGGCGGGGGTGCAGGTAATTGGGTCGGGCGCGCCGGGCGCCGTGCCCAGCATTGCCATTCGGGGCGTGGGTAGCCTCAACGGAGGCAGCCAGCCGCTGTACGTTATTGATGGGTTGTGGACGGACAATATTCGGGATTTGAGCCCCACAGACATTGAGTCGGCCACGGTGCTGAAAGACGCCTCTTCTACGGCCGTGTACGGCTCGCGCGGGGCCAACGGCGTGGTGCTCATCACCACCAAGCGCGGCCAGGCGGGCGAGCCAAAAATCAGCTTCAATGGCTATACCGGCGTGGAAAGCATTTATAAGCGCTACGAGCTCACCAACCACAGCGAGTGGGCCGACCGCGCTACTGCCGCGTGGGTGAATGCAGGCCTAAACCCGAGCGACCCGCTAAACATGCCCGGCGCGGTGAAAGGCACGCCGGCTTACCGCAATAATATCGACACGGATTGGCAAAAAGAGTTTTTTCAAAACGGCCGGGTGCAGGACTACAACCTGACGTTCTCGGGCGGCAGCAACACTGGCAAAAGCGCTACGAACTTTCTAATATCGGGCGGCTACTTCAACCAAGAAGGCATTGTGAAAGGCCCAAAATTTGAGCGCTACAGCGCGCGCCTGAATTCGGGCCTGACGCGGGGCAAGCTCAAGGTGAGCCAAAGTGCCCTGCTGACGCACATCAACACGACTTTGCTCAACGAGGTGCCGTTCATTGACGTGCTGACCATGCTGCCCGGCATTGCGGTGTACGACCCGGCCAACGTGGGCGGCTTCGGGTATGGGAGCAACGGCTACCTGTTTACGTACTCCACGAACCCGATTGGGGCCCAGCGCATTCGGTCGCAAACGCAGAAAAATAACCGCCTCCAAGGGAGCATCAACGGAGATTTCGCCTTTACCAACTTCCTCTCGTACCGCCTAAACCTCGGCTTGGAAGTGCATGATTTCAACGACCAGGACTTTCGCAAAAACGGATTCATTCGCTTAGGCGAGGCCTCTAACCCGAACAATACCTACCTGTTTGAAAACCGGGGCACGTCCATGACGACCATCGTGGAAAATACTTTGAATTTTAACAAGCGTTTTGGCGACCATGGCGTGAACGCCGTGCTGGGCTATTCGGAGCAAACAGCAAACGTCAACAACGCCACAGCGCGCGCCACGCTCTTTTTGGAGCAACCGCAATATTTTCCGGTGCTGAACGCCAGCACGGCATCCACGGGCGCAGTGGGCGGCACCAAGGACGAATACAACAAACGGTCGTATTTCTCGCAGCTGAACTACGACTTCAAAAACCGGTACCTGATTACGGGCAGCTTCCGCCGCGACGGCTCGTCCCGTTTCGACCCCACTCGCGTCTACGGTAACTTCGGCGCTGGTTCGGTGGGCTGGCGCATCAGTGAAGAAAACTTCTTCAAAGATGCACTTCCTCAAGTGAGCAACCTGAAGGTGAGGGCCAGCTATGGCGTGAATGGCAACGATAACTTAATTGCCCCCGGCCAGATTACCTCATACCTCTACCAGGGCATCGTGAACCAGAACGTGACCTACCCGCTAGGTACGGGCACCCCCCAGACGTTCGTCAACGGTGCCATTCAAACGCAGTTGGAGAGCCGCGATATCCGCTGGGAATCGCGCTACACCACCAACGTGGGCCTGGACATGGGCTTGCTCGACAACCGAGTGACTCTTTCGGCCGATTATTATATCTCAACGACCAAAGACGCCCTGGTGAACCCGCCCCTCCCCGCCTACCTGGGCGTAGCGGGCTCAATTAATCCTTATACCAACTTGGGCGAAATTCAGAACCGAGGCTTTGAATTTGCCTTGGGGTACCACGAAAACCGCAAAGCTTTTACTTACGGAGCCGACCTAGCCCTGACCACGCTGAAAAACGAAGTGCTCAAACTCTCCGAGTTGCAGCCCAACGTGGTGGGGCCATTCGGCGTGACCCGTACCACGGTGGGCCAGCCCATTGGCCGGCTGTATCTGGTGGAAATGCTGGGCATTTTCCAGAGCCAAGCGGAAGTTGACAACTACAAAAGCGCCGATGGCCAGGTTATCCAACCCTTGGCCAAACCCGGCGACGTGAAGTACAAAGACTTCAACGGCGACGGCCAAATCAGCGCCGATACGGACCGCGAGTTTGTGGGCAACCCGTTCCCCACGCTGCAGTTCGGTCTCAACCTGACGGCGGCCTTCAAAGGCGTTGACGCAAGCATCTTCTTTCAGGGCGTGACCGGCAACGACATCTACAACAACACCCGCGCCGTGCTCGACCAATTGAACGGCGTGAACAACTACCGCAGCGACATTTCGCCCTGGACCCCGGAAAACCCCTCTACCACCACGCCCCGCATGTTGCAGGGCGGCGGCGGCGGTGCCGTGAATAACAACAACCCCATCACCACCCGCTGGGTGGAAGACGGCAGTTACCTGCGCCTGCGCAACGTGCAGGTGGGCTACACCTTCCCCAAAACCTTGGCGAACAAGGTGCCCGGCCTAGGCAGTGTGCGGGTGTACGTGACTGGTCGCAACGTGTTCACGCTCACCAAGTACCTCGGATTCGACCCGGAAACCACCGGCCAGGGCGTGTACGGCCCCGGCATCGACAACTCGAGCTACCCGAACGTGCGCGCCTTCACGGGCGGCCTGCAGGTGAATTTCTAATGCGTCGCGGCTTTCGGACTGTTCCCACCTCCTCATTTTACTTCGATGAAATTTTCTAGATTTTTAAAAGTGGCCTTCGCCGGCGGTTTATTGGCCACCACCAGCAGTTGCGACAAGGACCTGCTGAAGACAGTGAACCCCAACGCACCCAGCACCGCGCAGTTTTGGCAAACCGAGAGCGACGCCATACGGGCTTCGACGGCTTTGTACTCGCCGCTGCAGTACTTCTCAACCTACAGCCTGGGCTGGCACTTTGCCACCGAAGGGCGCTCCGACGAAAGCTGGACCCGCACCCCCGCCCTGGACCTTAATCAGTTCCTGACTTTCCGCCAGGCCAATACCACCGACCGCTCGGCGGTGATATGGAATGACTTTTACCGTGCCGTTTTCCGTTGCAACCAAGTGCTGGACAGAGTGCCCGCCATTCAAATGAATGAGGAGGTGAAAAAACGGGTGTTGGGACAGGCGTACTTCGTGCGGGCCCTGTGCTATTACGACCTCGGCCTGCTGTTTGGCAACGTGCCGCTGGTGACCACCCTGGCCGACGCCAGCACCCGCGTAACCCAGGGCACCGTGGCACAGGTACAAGAACAGGTAATCGCCGATTTGCTGGCCGCCAAGCCCAACTTGCCTCTGGCCAGCGAGTGGGGCACCGGCGACAAGGGCCGCGCCACGCGCGGAGCGGCCACTGCCCTGCTGGGCAAGGTATACATGCAGCGGAAGGAATGGGCCTTGGCCTCGGCGCAATTTGCTGAGGTAATTGCCTCCGGGCAGTATTCGCTGGTGAACAACTACCGGGACAATTTTACCGAAGCCAACGAAAACAATAGCGAGTCAATTTTTGAGGTTCAGTTCGACGGTACCAGCAAGGTGCCCGCTGTCGGCGTCGACATTATCGGCGGCTCGGAAGGGCAGGAGCGCTCGCAGTTCTGGGGCCCTCCTGGCTTCGGCTTCACCGACGTGGAAGTGCGTCCGTGGGTGTTTCGGGAGTTCACCGACCGCACGGCCGGCGGGGCCGTTGACCCCCGCCGCGACGTGACCATGTTTAGTGCTGTGGGCACCCCGTTGGTGTACAACCGTCCCTACACCGACCCTAACCGATTCCTCTGGCGCAAGTACCAGAACGACGTGCTGCGCGGCACGCCCGCCACGTATTTCGAAGACTTCCACTCCGGCATCAACATCCGGCTCATTCGCTACGCTGACGTGCTGCTGATGCAGGCCGAGGCCTTGAACGAGCAGGGGCAGACGGCCGCCGCTCTGCCGCTCATCAACCAGGTGCGGGCCCGGCCCAGCGTGAACGTGGTGCCGCTAACCGGCGCGTTCACCCAGGAAACCATGCGCCTGCAATTACGCCACGAGCGCGTGACCGAACTGGCTGGCGAAGGCATGCGCTGGAGCGACATCAACCGCTACGGCTTGCTCGATAGCCAGGTCGAAGTAAACCAGCTGGCTCGCGCCGACCGCGACCCGGACTTTGCCAATTTCGTGGTGGGCAAAAACCGCTATTTGCCCATTCCGCAAACCGAACTCGACATCGACCGCAACCTCAAGCAGAATCCCGGTTTCTAACGCATTTATCGCGCGCTCCTTGAGTCTGCTTGCTGATGAACCAAAAAACACGCTTTCTGTGCCACGTAGTCGTCTTTGGGGCGGGGCTGCTGGCCACTGCGGCTTGCAGCAAAAGCAAGACCGCGCCCTTCGTGCCCGTCGTGGTGCCGTCGACCAACACGGCCACTACGTTTCAGAACCCGCTGCTGTCGTCCGGCCCCGACCCGTGGGTATATCAAAAGGATGGATTTTACTACTATCTGCACACGCTGAACAACCGACTGGCCATCTGGAAAACCGCTAAAATGTCGGACCTGTCTACGGCTGCCAGCCGAGTGGTATGGACCCCGCCGGCCACAGGGCCTGCCTCAGGCAACTTGTGGGCCCCGGAACTGCATTTCTTCGACGGCAAGTGGTACATCTATTATTCGGCGGGCCCCGAGGGCCCTGGGCTGGGTCTGCAGCGCACCTGGGTGCTGGAGAATTCGGCGTCGGACCCCACCGCCGGCACCTGGACGGATAAAGGCCGCCTCTACACGCCCACGGCCGATTATTGGCAGATTGACGGGACTGCTTTTGAGCAAAATGGCAACCGCTACTTTGTCTTTTCGGGGCACAACGGCGCGGATGCTGTGCAGCGCCTGTTCATTTCGCGCATGAGCAACCCCTGGACGCTCACGGGCCCGCGCATAGAGCTTTCGCGCCCCGAGTTTGCCTGGGAAAACGTCACCTTTGCCAATGGTCCGCTGGTGAACGAGGGGCCTGAAATCATCAAGCATGGCGCCAAAACCAACTTGGTGTATTCGGCCAGCTATTGCGCCACCGACCAGTACGCGCTGGGGCTCCTCACTTGCTCAACCATGGCCGACCCCATGCTGCCGGCTTCCTGGACCAAATCGCCTCAGCCGCTGTTTACCCAAAACCCGGCCGGCCGCGCCTATGCCACGGGGCACAATTCCTTCTTCAAATCAAAAGACGGGCAAGAAGACTGGCTGATTTACCACGCCAACTCCAACGCCGGCGAAGGCTGTGTTGACAAGCGCAACCCGCGCATGCAGAAATTCACTTGGAAGACCGACGACACGCCGAATTTCGGGGCTCCGCTTCCCATCAACACGGCCATCATTAAGCCATCCGGCGAATAATGTACCGCGAGCGCTGCGCTTCACTAACTTGAATTTGTTGACTATGAATCTTATTGTGCCTCTTGTGCTTCCGCAAACTGCCGCCGCGGTGCCAACCTCGGCCTCGTCGGCCCGCCGGGTTTTGGGCTTATTTTGGCTACTGATGTTTATTGCTTGGCCGGGGTTTCGGGCTCACGCGCTGCGTGGCAACGTGGGCGCCCATGACCCTTCCACCATCGTGAAAGACGGCAACAAATACTGGGTTTTCACTACCGGGCCGGGCATTCCCAGCAAGTACTCAACCGACTTGCTGCACTGGACGGCCGCGTCCCGTTCGGTGTTCACCGTGGCCACACGCCCTGGCTGGATTGCCGGCAAAGTGCCGGGCTTTGTGAACGAGTATTGGGCCCCAGAGTGCGTCTTCATGAATGGCAAATTCTACCTCTATTATTCCTGCTCCACGTTTGGCTCGAAAGTGTCGGGCATTGGCTTGGCCACCAACGTCACGCTCGACCCGGCCAGCCCCAACTACAATTGGGTGGACGAGGGCGAGGTGATTTCCTCAAATGCAAGCAGCTCGTCCAACGCCATCGACCCGGCCGTGTACCGCGACGCCAGCAACAACGTGTGGTTCATCTACGGGTCGTTTTTCGGAGGCATTCGCCTTTTCCAACTCGATGCCACCACCGGAAAGCCCCTAAGCGGCGCCCCGCAATACGTAGTGGCCAACGGCAACGTGGAAGCGGCCTATGTGAAGCAACGCGGGAGCTTCTACTACTTGTTCATTAACCGGGGTAACTGCTGCCAGGGCGCCAACAGCACCTATTACATGCAGGTGGGCCGCTCTACTTCGCCCTCGGGTCCGTTTTTGGACAAAAATGGGGCGAACCTTAATAACAACGGCGGCTCGTCCTTGCTCAGCACAGCAGGGCGCTACATTGGGCCCGGCCACGCCGGCATATTTGAAGAAAACGGCGTGAATTATTTTTCTCATCACTACTATGACGGCGACGACGGCGGGGCCCCCAAGCTGGACATTTCCCGCCTAACATGGGACGCCGACGAATGGCCAGTGGTGAGCCGCAACTGGGTGGCCCCGGGGCGGTATACTGTTGCCAACACTGGTAGTAGTTTGCGGTGGGAGGCCCAGGGATGCGCGGCAGCGACGAACCTGCGCATCGTGCAAAATGCGGGCAGTGGCCTCGCTTGCCAGCTGTGGGACGTGACAACACTCGGCGACAATGTTTACCAACTGGTGAACGTGTTGACAGGCCAATCGGCGGGCACCGAAAACTGCGCTACTACTTCCGGCTCGGCTCTACAAATGGAGCCCACGTCCGGGTCCATTTGTCAAGAGTTTCGGTTAGAGCGTGCCATTGACGGGAGCTTTATCGTGAGTTTCTTCGGCCGCCCGGTGGAGGCAGCCGCCGCGTCGACGGCGGCCGGCGCGCAACTCCAGCTTGGCTCTTACAGTGCCGGCAGCGCCTCGCAACGCTGGTTGCTGGCCCAGGCCTCCCCGTTGGCCGTGGCCTCTAGCCCGAAGCTTACCGGCGTGAGCATGTACCCCGTGCCGGCCGAGCGTGGCGCATTCACCATTGAATTGGGTGCCGCGAAAAGCGCCGAAGCCACCACGGTGCAAGTGTTCAACTCGTTGGGACAGTTAGTGCGACGCCAAGTGTACGAACCCCAGCAGACCAAGCTCGCGGTGGCCGCTGGCTTGGCGCCAGGCATCTACCAGGTGCGGGTGCAGCGGGGCAACGCCGCCGTTACCCAAAAACAGACCGTGCAGTAGGGTGCAGAATGGTTTACCTTTCGGCTGCATCTAGTTTCACGCTCTCATCTCATTCTTTCCCCATGATTTCATCTTGCCGTTTTGGGCTTCGGGCCGTACAATTCTCCAGCCTGCTGTTGCTGGCCGCCTGCGGGTCCAACAAATCCGCCGACCAAACCACGACCGAAGCCGGGGCCAGTGCCTCGGCCGACTCTACCCAAACGACTACCGCTGCCATGCCCACCTCCACCTCCTTTGGCAAAACCACCGACGGCACCGAAGTGCAACTCTTCACCCTGACCAACCCCAACGGCGTGAAGGCCACCATCACCAACTACGGCGGCATCCTTACCAGCCTCGTGGTGCCCGACAAGGACGGCAAGCTGGGCGACGTCATCCTCGGCTTCGACAACGTGAGCGGCTACCAGAGCCCCGAGTACCTGAAGTCGGGCCCCTACTTCGGGGCCCTGATTGGCCGTTACGGCAACCGCATCAAGGGCGGCAAATTCACGCTCGATGGCAAGACCTACACCCTAGCCAAAAACAATGGCCCGAACACCCTGCACGGCGGCAAAAAAGGCTTCGACAAGGTGATATGGACGGCCGAGCCGCTTGCTTCGGCCGACGGCCAGAGCCTGAAGTTGAGCTACGTGAGCAAGGACGGCGAGGAAGGCTACCCCGGCACCCTGAACGTGGCCGTGGTGTATACCCTCACCAACGACAACGCCCTCAAAATTGACTACACGGCCACGACCGACAAGGCCACGCCCATCAACCTCACCAACCACGCCTACTTCAACCTGAACCACGGCGCCGGCAAGGACATCCTGGGTCACGAAGTAACCCTGCCCGCCGACCGCTACACCGTGGTCGATGCCACGCTGATTCCGACCGGTGAGCTGCGCCCCGTGAAAGGCACGCCGTTTGATTTCACCACGCCTCACGCCGTCGGCGAGCGCATCGCGCAGGTGCCCGGCGGCTACGACCACAACTGGGTGCTGAACAACCCCACCGGCAACCATGCCGCTGCCACCGTGTACGAGCCCACCACGGGCCGCACCCTGCAAGTGACCACCGACGAGCCCGGCATCCAGTTCTACACCGGCAATTTCCTTGACGGCACCCTCAAGGGCAAAGGCGGCACGGTGTACGGCAAAAACGCCGGCTTCTGCCTCGAAACCCAGCACTTCCCCGACTCGCCCAACCAGCCCAAATTCCCGAACACGGTGCTGAAGCCGGGCGAGACCTTTCATTCCGTGAGCACCTACAAGTTCGGCGTGCGGAAGTAGGAGGGAGTTAAAAAGCCCGTCAGGCAGCGCGCAGCGAAGCATCTCGCGTGATAGCAGTAATTAGTTAGAGCACGCGAGATGCTTCGCTGCGCGCTGCCTGACGGCCAAGCTTCAACATTCATCATCAACCACTGTGGAAACCCAAGCCACCACCCCCGCCTACGTCATCGGCGTTGACTACGGCACTGACTCCGTGCGCGCCGTGCTGGTCGACGCCCGCACCGGCGCCGAACGCGCCCAGGCCGTGCACCACTACGCCCGCTGGAAAAACCTGCACTACTGCAACCCCGCCCGCAACCAGTTCCGCCAGCACCCGCTCGACCACATTGAGGGCCTGGAGGCCGTGGTGCGCCGCGTGGCCCAGCAGGTGCCCGCCGCCCAGGTCGTCGGCCTCGCCGTGGACACCACCGGCTCGACGCCCGGGCCTGTGAATGCGCAGGGCGTGGCCCTGGGCCTGCTGCCCGAGTTTGCCGAAAACCCCAACGCCCTGTTCGTGCTCTGGAAGGACCACACGGCCCTGGACGAGGCCGCCGAAATCAACCACAAAGCCCGCACCTGGGGCGGCGAGGACTACACCAAGTTCGAAGGCGGCATTTATTCCTCTGAGTGGTTTTGGGCGAAAATCATGCACGTGGTGCGCGAAGACGAGGCCGTGGCGCAAGCCGCTCATTCCTGGATGGAGCACTGCGACTGGCTTACCCTGCTGCTGACCGGCGGGGACCTGGCCAGCTTCAAGCGCAGCCGTTGCGCCGCCGGCCACAAAGCCATGTGGCACGAGAGCTGGGGCGGCCTGCCCTCCGAAGAATTCCTGACCCACCTCGAGCCCAAATTAGCCGGCCTGCGTGACCGCCTCTTCACCGAAACCTACACCGCCGACGAAGTGGCCGGCCACCTCTCCGAAGAGTGGGCCCAACGCCTAGGCCTGACCACCGACACCGTGGTGGCCGTGGGCTCTTTTGACGCCCACGCCGGCGCCGTGGCAGGCGAAATCGAAGCCTATTCCATGGTGAAGGTGATGGGCACCAGCACCTGCGACATTGTGGTGGCCCCCACCAGCGAAGTGGGCAGCCACCTCGTAGCCGGCATTTGCGGGCAAGTGGACGGTTCCGTAATCCCCGGCATGCTGGGGTTGGAGGCCGGGCAGTCGGCTTTCGGCGACTTGCTGGCCTGGTTCCGCCAGATGCTGGAGTGGCCCTTACAGCACGTGCTGCCGCACTCCAAAGTGCTGACGGCTGAGCAGCAAGCCGCCCTGCGCGAAGAAATGAGCGACACCCTACTGGTGCAGCTCAGCGAAGCCGCCGCGGCGGTGGACCCCGCCCAGTCGCACGTGCTGGCCCTGGACTGGGTAAACGGCCGCCGCACCCCCGATGCCAACCAGGCCCTCAAAGGCGCGTTGATGAACCTGACCATGGGCACCAGCGCCCCGCAAGTTTTCCGGGCATTAGTGGAAGCCATTTGCTACGGCTCGAAGCAGATTGTGGAGCGGTTCGAGCAGGAAGGCATTCCCGTGAAGCAGGTCATCGGCATTGGGGGCGTGGCCAAGAAGTCGCAGTTTGTGATGCAAACCCTGGCCGACGTACTCAACCGCCCCATTAAAATTGCAGTGTCGGAGCAGGCGCCTGCTTTGGGTGCGGCCATGTATGCCGCCGTTGCCGCGGGCGTGTACCCCGATGTGCTCACGGCGCAAAAGGCCATGGGCAGCGGCTTTGCCGAAACCTACGAGCCCAACCCGGCGCGTGTAGCCGACTATCAAGCCCGCTACGAGCAATACCAAGCCTTCGGCAAGTTCGTGGAAACCGTCACTGTGGGCGGCGAGAAGGAAGCCAAGGAAACCCGCGAGCCCGCCCACGCCTAACAGAGCGTCATGCAGAGCGGCGCGCAGCATCTCGCGTGCCACCAGTAATCCTGACGATTGAGTTACTGCCACACGCAAGATGCTGCGCGGCGCGCTGCATGACGACCTTTCGACAACCTTTTAAATGAGCCAGTACCAAGACCTAAAACAGGCGTGCTACGACGCCAACATGCAGCTGCCCAAGCTGGGCCTGGTGCTCTTCACCTTCGGCAACGCCAGCGTGGTCGACCGCTCCGCCGGCGTGTTCGCCATCAAGCCCAGCGGCGTGCCCTACGACACGCTGAAGACCGAGGACATTGTCATTCTCGACTTTGCCAACAACGTGCTGGAAGGGGAGAAGCGGCCCTCGTCGGACACCAAAACCCACGCCGTGCTCTACTCGCACTGGGAGCACATTGGCGGCATTGTGCACACGCACAGCACCTACGCCACGGCCTGGGCCCAGGCGCAACTGGATATCCCCATTTTGGGCACCACCCACGCCGACCACCTCACCGCCGACGTGCCCTGCGCACCGCCCATGGACGACGCCATGATTGCCGGCGACTACGAGCACCAGACCGGTTGGCAAATCCTCAACGAGTTCCAGCGCCGCGGCCTCTCGCCCACGGAAGTGGAAATGGTGCTGCTGGCCAACCACGCCCCCTTCACCTGGGGCAACACCGTGGAAAAAGCCGTCTACAACAGCGCTGTGCTCGAAGAAGTGGCCCGCATGGCTTACCTCAGCTGCACCCTACGCCCGGAGGTGCCGCGCCTGAAGGATGCCCTCATCCGCAAGCACTACGAGCGCAAGCACGGCGTGAATTCTTACTACGGACAGTCGTGATGTAACGCGGGCTTTTAGTCCGCGCGCAGAAAACACAAAGCAATTTAGGCGCGGACTAAAAGTCCGCGCTACTTTTCGACCAACTTAGATTAACGATTGTGTAAGCTTCGGCTTCCCCTAATTCCACCCATTTATGATTGACATCTCCCACTACGAAGCCTGGTTTATCACTGGCACCCAGCACCTCTACGGGCCCGAAACGCTGGAGGAAGTAGCCCTGCACTCCCAGGAAATTGCCCGGGAGCTGGGTACTAAGCTGCCCATCAAAATTGTCTACAAGCCCATTCTGAAAACCCCGCAGGAGATATACAAGCTCATGCAGGAAGCCAACACGGCCGAAAACTGCGTGGGCCTGATTGCCTGGATGCACACGTTTTCCCCCGCCAAAATGTGGATAAACGGGTTGAAAATTCTACAAAAGCCGCTGGCGCATTTGCACACCCAGTTCAACCGCGACATACCGTGGGCCGACATCGACATGGACTTCATGAACACCAACCAATCGGCGCACGGCGACCGGGAGTTTGGGTTCATCGGCACCCGCATGCGCCTAAACCGCAAGGTGGTAGTAGGCCACTGGCAGAGCGCCGCCGTGCAGGAAAGCCTGAGCATCTGGAGCCGAGTGGCCTGCGCCTGGGCCGACTGGCAATCTGCCAAATTCGTGCGCTTCGGCGATAACATGCGCTACGTGGCCGTGACCGAAGGCGACAAAGTGGAAGCCGAAATCAAGTTTGGCTACGAGGTAAATACCTATGGCATCGGCGACTTGGTGGCCGTGGTGAATGAAATCAGCGACGCGCAAATTGACGAGCTGCTGGCTACCTACGAGCAGGAATACGAGCTGGCCGACGACCTGAAAGCCGGCGGCGCCCAGCGCGACAGCCTGCGCGAAGCCGCCCGCATCGAAGCCGGCCTGCGCCAGTTCCTGCAAGACAAAGGCGCCAAAGGCTTCACCGACACCTTCGAGGACTTGCACGGCATGGCCCAGCTGCCCGGCATCGCCACGCAGCGGCTGATGGCCGAAGGCTACGGCTTTGGCGGCGAGGGCGACTGGAAAACCTCGGCCCTGGTGCGCGCCATGAAGGTGATGGGGGCCGGCCTGCCCGGCGGCAACTCTTTTATGGAGGATTATACCTACCACTTCGAGCCCGGCAACGAGCAGGTGCTTGGCTCGCACATGCTGGAAATCTGCCCCACCATTGCCACCGGCAAAGTGAAAGTGGAAGTGCACCCGCTGGGCATCGGCGGCAAGGCCGACCCCGCCCGCCTCGTGTTCAACTGCCCCGCCGGCCCGGCCCTGAACGCCACCATCGTGGACCTCGGCAACCGCTTCCGCATGATAGTAAACGAGGTGGAAGCCGTGCTGCCCGCACAGGACCTGCCCAAGCTGCCCGTAGCCCGCGTGCTCTGGAAAGTGCAGCCCAGCCTGGCCGTGGGCGCGGCCGCCTGGATACTGGCCGGCGGTGCCCACCACACCGGCTACAGCCAAAACCTGACCGCCGAATACCTGGAAGATTTCGCCGAAATGGCCGGCATCGAATTCGTCATCATCGACGCCGACACCAAGCTGCGCACCTTCAAAAACGAGCTGCGCTACAACGAAGTGGCTTTCCGGGGCTAAAAAGAACGGGGTAGAGACGCAACATTTTGCGTCTCGCCGTCTGCGCCGTTCGGGTGTCGTTGGTCATTACCGTTCAACGACGAGACGCAAAATGTTGCGTCTCTACCCCGTTCTGAGCAACAACTACAAGCAACCAATTCCCACCACAATGACCCTTTCTAATTCCCGATTCCTATTCAGTGCTGCTGGCCTGGCCCTAGCCAGCTTGCTGCCGGAGCAGGCAGCCATTGCTCAAAGTGCGGCCCCGGCCACCATCACCGTGCAGGTGAACAAGCCCGGCGGGGCCATCCCGAAAAACATGTACGGCTTGTTTTTCGAGGACATCAACTTCGCGGCCGACGGCGGCCTGTACCCCGAACTGGTGAAGAACAAGTCCTTCGAAACCGACGACCACCTCATCGGCTGGAAGGCAGTGAAGGGCGCGGCGGGCCTGGAGAGCTACATCGTATCGAGCGACCGGCCCATCAGCGCCACCAACAACCACTTCCTACGCCTCAGCGCCAAGGCGGGCGGTGCCGACGCTGGCTTCGTGAACGAAGGCTTCCGCGGCATGGGCGTGAAGCAGAATGCGGAGTACACCTTCTCGGTTTACGCCCGGCGCGGCCCCGGCAGCGTGAGCGGCATGACCGTGACGCTGGAGGAAACCCGCCGCCCCGGTCCCGGCCCCGAAACGCCGCCCTCGGGCCAAGCGCTGGCTCAAGCCCAAATCACGGGCCTGACCAATGAGTGGAAGAAGTACACCGTGGTGCTGAAGCCCTCGGCCACGGCTGCCCGGGCCCGCCTGAAGCTGACGCTGGACGGCGCCGGCACCGCCGACATCGACGTGGTGTCGCTCTTCCCCAAAGACACCTGGATGAACCGCGAAAACGGCCTGCGCCCCGACATCGTGCAGCTGCTCAAGGATATGAAGCCGGGCTTCTTGCGCTTCCCGGGCGGCTGCATCGTGGAGGGCATCACGCTGGACAACCGCTACCAATGGAAGGAAACCATCGGGGACGTGGCCGCGCGCAAGCCCATCATTAACCGCTGGAACAAGGAGTTCAAGCACCGCTACACGCCCGACTATTACCAGTCGTTCGGCCTCGGCTTCTTCGAGTATTTCCAATTGTCGGAGGATATTGGCGCCGAGCCGCTCCCGATTCTGAACGTGGGCATGGCCTGCCAGTTCAACTCGGCCGAACTGGCGCCCATCAGCGCCGCCAAGGGCCCGAATGCCGCTGGCCAGGGCGACGAGCCCACGCTGGAAACTTTCATTCAGGACGCCCTCGACTTGATTGAGTTTGCCAACGGCCCGGCCACCAGCACCTGGGGCGCCAAGCGCGTGGCCATGGGCCACCCCGCGCCCTTCAACCTGAAGATGATTGGCATCGGCAACGAGCAGTGGGGGCCGCAGTACTTGGAGCGCTACGAGCCGTTTTCGAAAGCCGTGAAGGCGAAATACCCCAACATCCAGCTCGTGTCGAGCGTGGGGCCCTCGCCCGACGGCGACCTGTTCGACAAGGCCACGTTCAAGATGCGCGAGCTGAAGGCCGAATTCATCGACGAGCACTACTACGCCAAGCCCGAGTGGTTCCGCCAAAACGCCAGCCGCTACGACAAGTACCCGCGCTCGGGCCCCAAAATCTTCGCCGGCGAATACGCCGCCCAGAGCGTGGCCATCGCCAGCCCCGACAACAAGAACAGCTGGGATTGCGCCATTTCGGAAGCCGCGTTTATGACCGGCCTCGAACGCAATTCCGACGTGGTGGGCATGGCCTCCTACGCGCCCATGCTGGCCCATGTGGACGCCTGGCAATGGACGCCCAACATGATTTGGTTTGACAACCTGAACGTGTACGGCACGGTGAACTACTACGTGCAGCTGCTTTTCAGCCAGAACAAAGGCACCAGCATGCTGCCCGTGCAGCTGCCTGGCAACGCCAAAAACGGCGCCGACAACCTCTTTACCAGCGCCGTGACCGACGCCCCCACCGGCGACGTGATTGTGAAGCTGGTGAACTACTCCACCACGCCGCGCGCCGTGAAAGTGAACCTGGCCGGCGCCAAAAAAGTGGGCAAAACCGGCCGCGCCCTCGTCATGGCCTGCGACGACCTCAGCGTTCAAAACAGCATCCAGGAACCCAAGAAGCTCGCGCCAAAAGAAGGCCAATTCGCCGTATCGGGTTCGACGGTGAACTACACGCTGGCCCCGAATTCCTTCACGGTGTTGCGCATTCCCGCGAAGAAGTAAGCCGGAGAAAGGGCAGCTGTTCGAGGCTGCCCTTTCTTTTTACAATCCCTCACAATCGTTTGTGTTGGTGATTTAACAAAAAACTACACGCCCTTCTCATATCCCGGCTGCTGCCTTGCCACGCGTCGCCGGGACCCTTTTTTCTGGCTGTCGACTCGCATTTTCACCCTTCAATTCCCACTTTATGAAAAGCAGTTTTACATCCGTTCCGGTACTTGGGCCGTCCGCCGCCCGCCTTCCCGTTGCCACCCGTCGCGCTTTTGCGGCCTGGCCCCGTTGGTGGAGCGGGCTGGCGCTTTTGTTGTTGCTGGTGCTCAGCAACCAGCGCAGCTTTGCTTTGCAAGGCAACGACAATTGCCACGACCCGTCCAGCATCATCAAAGACGGCAACAAGTACTGGGTTTTCACCACGGGCCGGGACATCTACGCCATGTTTTCCACCGATTTGGTGACCTGGCAGTCGGGCCCGCGCAGCGTGTTCAACGGCGCCCGTCCGGCTTGGATAGCCGGGCGCGTGCCAAATTTTGCCGGCGAATACTGGGCGCCGGAGTGCATCTACCGCAACGGCAAGTACTACCTCTACTATTCCTGCTCCACGTTCGGCTCCAACGTGTCGGCCATCGGTCTGGCTACCAACGTTACCCTGGACCCCGCCAATCCCAACTACAATTGGGTGGACCAAGGCGAAGTGGTGTCGAGCACCTCAAGCAGCGCCATCAACGCCATCGACCCGGCCATCGTGACCGACGCCGCGGGCGGCTTGTGGATGAGCTACGGCTCGTTCTTCAAGGGCCTCGGTTTGATTAAGCTGGACGGCGTCACCGGCAAACGGTCAGGTACCGGCTTCAACTGGCTGGCTGGCAACGTGGCCGCCGACGGCGTGACCCGCAACAACAGCGGCAGCGAGGCGCCCTACATCGTGCGCAACGGCTCGTACTACTACCTGTTCATCAACAAGGGCGCCTGCTGCAAGGGTGCCAGCAGCACGTACTACATCCAAATCGGGCGCTCCACGAGCATTACCGGACCCTACCTCGACAAGAACGGCGTGGACCTGAACAAGAACGGCGGCACCACCCTCATTGCCACTTCGGGCAACTACGTGGGGCCCGGGCACGCCGGCTTGTTTGTGGAAAACGGCGCCAACTATTTCAGTCACCACTACTACGACGCCAACCAGAACGGCCGTGCCCGCCTGAGCGTGGCCAACATGGGCTGGGACAGCGCGGGCTGGCCGTTCATCACCCGCGACTGGCTGGCCACCGGCCTCTACACCCTCACCAACGGCAATTCGGGCAAGGTCTGGGACGCCTGGGGCTGCACCGGGGCGCAGTTCCAGGCCGTGGCGCAGGGCACCGCGGCCAGCGTCAACTGCCAGAAGTGGCGCCTCACGCCCGTCGGCAACGGCGAGTACAGAATCACCTCGGCGGTGGGCGCCGGACTGGCGGCCGAAGTGGCGGCCAACAACCCCAACAACGGCGCCCTGCTGCAGCTCAACAACTACACCGGCACGGCCAGCCAGCGCTTCAAGATTGAGCGCGCCAACACCGGCCGCTACGTGCTGGCTTCGGTGAACGGCAACCGCGTGGTGGAGGTGCCCGGCTGCTCGACCACGGCGGGCGTCACCCTGGCCCTCTACGACTACCTCGCCAATGCCTGCCAGCAGTGGAGCATTGCCCCCACGGCCCTGGCCCGCACCGCCCTGGCCACGGAGGCTCCTGTTTCGCCTTCTTCGCAGCTGAGCATCGCGCCAAACCCCTCGCAAGGGCGGTTCGTGGTGGCGCTGGGCAGTGAGCTGTCCATCGGCCTCGTAACGATTACGGTTTCCGACATGCAGGGCCGCCGCGTGCTGAGCCGTACCAGCATCGGCCAGTCTGCGCTGCCCATCGAAGCCAAGCTACCAGCCGGCATGTACCTGGTGCAAGCACGCGGCACGCTGGGCACCTTCACGCAGAAAATTGTGGTTGAATAGGCTGCTACTTATGGATGCTCTTCGTCGGTTCGCTTTTGGTAGCGCGTGGCTTTTAAGCACGGGGCTGACCGCCCACGCCCAAAAAGCCGCGCCCAAAACCGACTTCCACCAATGGGCCGCCACGCCTCCCATGGGCTGGAACAGCTGGGACTGCTACGGCCCCACCGTGACCGAAGCTGAGGTACGCGCCAACGCCGACTACATGGCGAAAAACCTCAAAAGCAGCGGTTGGGAGTACGTGGTGGTGGACATTCGCTGGTACGTGGGCAACGACACCGCCCACGGCTACAACGAGAAAAACCCGGATTTCAACCTGGACCCATACGGCCGTTTCGTGCCGGCCGTGAACCGGTTTCCGTCGGCGGCCGGCGGGAAGGGCTTCAAGCCGCTGGCTGATTACATGCACGCCAAGGGCCTAAAATTTGGCATCCACATCATGCGCGGCGTGCCGGTGGTGGCGGTGCAGCGCAAGCTGCCCATCTTCGGCAGCAAGGCCACGGCCGCCGACATTTACAGCAAGGAAGGCCAGGCCGGCTGGCTGCACGACATGTACACCGTGGTGGCCGGCCGGCCCGGCGCGCAGGAGTACTACGATTCGCTGTTTAAGCTCTACGCGGCCTGGGGCGTGGATTTTGTGAAAGTCGACGACTTGTCCTCGCCCTACCACGCGCCGGAAGTGGAGATGATTCGCAAGGCCATTAACCGTTCGGGCCGCCGAATCGTGCTCAGCACCTCGCCCGGCGAAACGCCCATTGCCCAAGCCAGGCACGTGGCCGCCCACGCCAACATGTGGCGCACCGTAGGCGACTTCTGGGACAGTTGGGAGCAGCTGAAGGAACATTTTGAGGTGTGCGAGCGGTGGGCGCCGCACATTGCGCCCGGCGCCTGGCCCGATGCCGACATGCTGCCCCTGGGCCGCCTGGGCATCCGCGCCGAGCGAGGCGACGACCGCATGACCCGCTTCACCCGCGACGAACAACTCACGCTGATGACGCTGTGGAGCATCTTCCGCTCGCCGCTCATGTTTGGGGGCGACCTGCCCAGCAACGACGCCTTCACGCTGAGCCTGCTTACCAATAAAAACGTGCTGGCCGTGCACCGCAACAGCACCCGCAACCGCCAGCTGTTTCGCCGCGACAACCTGGTGGCCTGGACCGCCGACGACCCCGCCACCGGCGACAAATTCCTGGCCCTCTTCAACGCCCAGGACCAGGAGCTAGCCCCCGAAAGCGAAGCCGCCTGGGCCAGCGGCCTGATAACTCGCCAAACCCCCGGCCAAAGCAAAGCCGCCGACATCGACATCACCAGCGCCACCAAGCTCTACCTGAACGTGCGCAACGGCGGCGACGACAGCGCCTGGGACCACGCCGACTGGCTGAACCCCGTGCTCACCGGCAGCGGTAAAAGCACTCCCCTGGGCACGCTGCCCTGGAAAAGCGCCACCGCTGGTTGGGGCAAGGTCACCATCAACAAAAGCGTGTCGGGCGCCGACCTGATGGTGGGAGGGAAGCGGTACGAGGCCGGCATCGGCACGCACTCCAACTCCATTATTGAGTACGATTTGCCGGCGGGCTACACCCGCTTCAGCACCACCGTGGGCCTGGACCAGGCTGGGGCGGTCCAGAATACGGGCGGCACGCTCAGCTTCCTGGTGTTTACCAAAAACCCCTACCGCCCCGCGCCGGCTGATTCGCTGCAGGTGCCCGTAGCGCTGCAGGAGTTGGGCGTGGTCGCCGGCGCCACCGTGCAGGACTTGTGGACGGGCCGGGAAGTAGCGAAAGTTTCAGGTGAGTTTGCGCCTTATATCCGGCGGCATGGCGCCAAGCTGTATCGCATTTCAAAAGCCAAAAGCATAATGAAGTAGAGACGCGTATTTGCGTCTCGGCGTTGAACGATTGTTGAACGATACACACGGCCCGGCCGACGAAACGCGAATACGCGTCTCTACACCGAAACATCAAACCCGAATTGTCATGCTAGCACCCAAGTCCTTTCTGCTCGTTCTTGGCCTCTCGGCGAGCCTTTCGGCCGCGGCCCAGCAGCGGGCCGACTACCCCATTCAGGCGGTGCCTTTCACTAAAGTGAGGCTGGCCGATAACTTCTGGCAGCCGCGCCTGAAAACCAACACCACCGTCACCATTCCGGCGTCGTTCCAGCGCTGCGAGGCCACCAATCGGGTGAAGAATTTTGAGATGGCGGCGGCTAAATCGGGCAAGTTTGCCACCACGTTTCCCTTCGACGATACCGACATCTACAAGACGTTGGAGGGCGCTGCGTACTCACTCAGCCTGTACCCGGATAAGGAGCTGGAAGCCTACTTGGATGTGCTGATTGACAAAGTCGGCAAGGCCCAGGAGCCCGACGGCTACCTCTACACGGCCCGCACCATCGACCCCGCCCACCCGCACGACTGGGCCGGCCCCGAGCGCTGGGTGAAAGAGCGCGAACTCAGCCACGAGCTCTACAACGCCGGCCACCTGTACGAGGCCGCCGTGGCCCACTACCAAGCCACCGGCAAGAAGAACCTGCTCAACATCGCCCTGAAAAACGCTGACCTCGTGTGCTCGGTGTTTGGGCCGGGCAAGCGCAGCGTGGCGCCCGGGCACGAAATCGTGGAGATGGGCCTCGTGAAGCTGTACCGCGTGACCGGCAGGCCGGAATACTTGAGCACGGCCAAGTTTTTCCTGAACGCCCGCGGCCAATACAAGGGCTACGACCCCAAGAGCGCCGACCCGTGGAAAAACGGCTCTTACTGGCAGGACCACAAGCCCGTGGTGGCCCAGGCCGAAGCCGTGGGCCACGCCGTGCGCGCCGAATACCTTTACTCGGCCATGGCCGACGTAGCGGCCCTCACCAACGACAAGCAGCTGCTGACCGCCGTGGACAGCATTTGGAACAACATGGCTTCCCGGAAAATTTACGTGACGGGGGGCACCGGCGCGGTGCCGGGCGGCGAGCGGTTCGGGCGCAACTACGAGCTGCCCAACGCCACGGCCTACAACGAAACCTGCGCCTCGGTGGCCAACATCTACTGGAACCAGCGCATGTTCCAGCTGCACGGCGAGGCCAAGTACGCCGACCTCATCGAGAAGGTGCTCTACAACGGACTGCTCTCGGGCGTGGGCCTCGACGGCAAATCGTTCTTCTACTCCAACGCCATGCAGGTTAAAAACAGCGCCAGCTTCGCCCAAACCGAGCCGGCGCGGGCGGGCTGGTTCGAGTGCTCGTGCTGCCCCACCAACTTAGCGCGGCTATTTCCGTCGCTGCCCGGCTACGTTTATGGCCAAAATGGCAAGGACATTTACGTGAACCTCTTCGTGAGCGGCAGCGCCGATTTGGCCGTGCAGAAGAAGCCCGTGCGCCTCACCCAGGCCAATAATTACCCCTGGAACGGCGACCTGAAATTCACCGTCGAACAGGCTTCGACTGCAGATTTCAACCTGCTGGTGCGCATTCCAGGCTGGGCCCGCGAGCAAGCCATTCCGTCGGATTTGTACCGCTTTTCGCAGCCTTCCAGCGCAAAAGCAACCATCAGGGTGAACGGCAAGCCCGCCGAATACAAGATGAAAAACGGCTACGCCGTGCTGGCCCGCAAGTGGAAGAAGAACGACGTGGTGGAAGTGAGCCTTCCCATGGAAACGCGCACCGTGGTGGCCCACCCCAACGTGCAGGACAACGTGGGCAAAGTGGCCCTGCAGCGCGGCCCGGTTATTTACTGCGCCGAGTGGAAGGACAACCAGGGCAAAGCCAGCAATATCATCGTGCCCCACGGCACCACCTTCACCGCCACCTTCAAGCCCGACGTGCTCAACGGCATCACCGAACTCACGGCCACCGTGCCCGTGGTGAAAGTGGACGGCGCCAGCAATACCATCAGCACCGTGCAGCAAACCCTGACGGCCATTCCGTACTACGCCTGGGCCAACCGCGGCAAGGGCGAAATGACCGTCTGGTTTCCCCAGCGCGTGCTGGACGTGGACCTGGTGACGCGCCAAGCCGCCGAAGCGACGCACGCGAAGTAGGTGGCGGTTCAAAGGCTAAACAACAATTTAGAACGTCATGCTGAGCGGAGTCGAAGCATCTCTACTGCAACAGTAAATCTGATTAGTTGCGCGGGAGAGATGCTTCGACTCCGCTCAGCATGACGGTTTAGTGCGGAGTTAATACACACCCTTCTTCCCCAGATGGCATGCAAACCGTAGCTTCACTTTTCACCGCTGCTCCTGCCCGTTTCTGCGGCATCTTATTGGCGCTGCTAGCCACTGCCTCTACACCTAGTTTGGCCCAAACCACTCCTGTTGCCATCACCGTTGATGTGACGAAGCAAGTAGGCCCCATGCAGCCGCTATGGGCCTTTTTCGGTTACGACGAACCCAACTACACCTACATGAAGGACGGCCAAAAGCTGCTCACCGAGCTGGCCGCCCTGAGCCCCGTGCCGGTGTACGTGCGCCCCCACAACCTGCTGACCACCGGCGACGGCACGCCCGGCCTGAAATGGGGCTCGAGTAACGCCTACACCGAGGACAAGAACGGCCGGCCCGTATACGACTGGACCATTGTGGACCGCATTTTCGACACCTACATCAAGCGGGGCATGAAGCCCATTGCCCAGATTGGCTTCATGCCCGAAGCCATGTCCGTGAAGCCGGCGCCGTACCGGCACTACTGGAAACCCGGCGACAACTACAACGACATTTACACCGGCTGGGCCTACCCGCCCAAGGACTACAGAAAGTGGGGCGAGCTGGTGTACCAATGGGTGAAGCACAGCGTGGCCCGCTACGGCGCCGCCGAAGTAAAAACCTGGCGCTGGGAACTCTGGAACGAGCCCAACATCGGCTATTGGAAAGGCACCCCGGCCGAGTACAGCGAGCTGTATGACCACACCGAAGCCGCCGTGCACCGCGCCCTGCCCGAAGCCCTGCTCGGCGGCCCCGAAACCACCGGCCCGCGCTGGGACAAGGCCGCTGATTACTTGAAAGGCTTCCTGGAACACTGCCGCAGCGGCAAAAACTACGTCACCGGCAAAACCGGCACCCGCCTCGACTTCATCACCTTCCACGCCAAGGGCGCGCCCAAGCTGGTGGACGGCCACGTGCGCATGAACATGGGCGCCCAGCTCGACGACATCACCGAAGGCTTCAAAATTGTGGCCTCGTTTCCGGAGTACCGCAAGCTGCCCATCATCATTGGCGAAAACGACCCCGAAGGTTGCGCCGCTTGCGGCGTGGCCACCAGCCCCGAAAACGCCTACCGCAACGGCACCATGTACTCCAGCTACACGGCCGCCGCCTACGCCCGCCTCTACGAGCTGGCCGACCTCTACCAGGCCAACGTGGAGGGCGCCGTCAGCTGGTCGTTTGAGTTCGAAAACCAGCCCTGGTTTGCCGGTTTCCGCGACCTGGCCACCAACGGCGTCGACAAGCCCGTGCTCAACGTCTTCCGTATGCTGGGCAAGATGACCGGCCCGCGCGTGGCCGTCGCCAACCCCACGGCCCTTACTTTGCCCGACATCCACAACCAAGCCCAAACCCAGCGCGCCGACATCAGTGCCCTGGCCTCCGCCGACGGCCACTCGGCGTCCGTCCTGGTTTGGAACTACCACAACGACCAATTGCCCGCGCCTGCCAGCGAGGTGGAGCTCACCCTTCGCGGCGTGCCCGCGAAGGCCAAACTGCAGCACTACCGCATCGACAACGAGCACAGCAACTCCTACACCGCCTGGCAAGCCCTGGGCTCACCGCAGCAAGTTTCGGATGCCCAACGCAAGGCGCTTGAAAAGGCCGGGCAACTGGCGCTCCTAACCAATTCGCCAGCCTCTGTCAGCGCAAAGAATGGTCAGTCGGTGCTGCGTTTTTCGCTGCCGCGCCAGGGCGTTTCGCTGCTGCGCCTGACCTGGTAGCACAGCCAAGTGAAGCAATGGAATCCGCACCGTGTGCCAGGCCCTGACGGCCATTCCCTGCTATGTCTGGGCTAACCGCAACAAGGGCGGAACAAAGGGTGTGATTTCCCGAAAAAATTACAACTATAAACTTAATTAACCAGCTTTTCATGCCTGAGACGACGATGGCAACAGAGCCGTTCGACGGGCTGCTAGCGAGGCGAAACCGACACGTCGGCGTAAGCATAGCAAAAAAATATGCTTTATTAAGTAAGGCGAAAACAACGAACAGTTACATATAATATAGAATGAATCAAACGACATATTTGAGGAATTATACTATATCAAAGTAAAGTAGGTAAATGCGGGTTTTAACACAATTAATCAAGATGTTAAGCTTGTGTTAGTACGGGTGGGAGGAGGGGCTGCCAAGGTTTTTTAATCCTTTATTTGCACTAGATTTCGGTGGTGTGTGCAGCACCTAGTGGGTACAAAGCCGGCGCCACGACCTTGCTGAATTTTTCCAGAAAACAGTGGGGGTGGGTTAAGCTGGGGCTGTTTTCCCAACTGCTGAAACTTCTTGGGGTCAACATTTTACTCCCCGCATGAACTTGGCTTCTTTCACATTTTAGTTCTATATTTTGAAAACACACTTATTCTACTCCTTGTGGGCGCTGCTGCTGGCGGGGCTGCTCTGCGCGACACCCGCCGCCGCCCAAAACCTATTGCCCAACCCCGGGTTTGAGGCCGGCAACACGGGTTTTAACACGGCCTACACTTACATCCCGCCGCCTACTGCTGACCCGGGTCCTGGCAATTACACCATTGGCACCGACAACCGGGCCTTCAACCCCAATTTTCTGGCCAGCTACGGCGACCACACCACGGGCACGGGCCGCTACATGATAGTAAACGCGTCTTTGGTGGCCACCACCAACGTGTGGCAGCGCAACGTGACCGGCCTGCAGCCTAACCAATCTTATCAGTTTTCCTTCTGGCTGCTCAACACGTTCCCGACGAGCAAGGCCCGCATTCAGGTGGCAATCAATGGCACGAACGTGGGTGCTCCTTTCACCAACCCCAACGACGGTGGAGTGTGGCAGCTAAATACGCTGACGGTAAACACCGGGGCCGGCACGTCGCTAGATATCCGGTTGCGCAACGTGAACACCGACAGCAATGGCAACGACTTCGGCTTGGACGATATGTCCCTGACCGCGCCACCGGTAGCCAACCCTCAACTCACGGTTAACGACGTGACGACGGCCAGCATCAGCACCACGGCTGTTTTCAACGCCACCCAAATCAGCCCACTCAGCGCCACCATCACCGGGCCGGCCGGTGCCACCGTGGCCACCTATACCTTGGCCAGTGTGCCCTCCGTGGGTACGTTGCGCGTGGGCAACGGCAACAGTCCGGCGCTCGCGGCCGGCGCCGTGCTCACGACCACCCAAGCCAGCCAGCTTTATTACACCCCAGGCAACGGCGCCACCCAGAACCTGACGTTTGCCTACAGCGCCACCGACAGCAACGGCAATTTTAGCGCTAACTCGGCTACCTACACCATTCCGCTGGTGAGCCCCGCCGCGCCCGTGGGCTGCGGCCCGGCGTACGGCGGCGGCCCCTCGTCGAGCGGCCTGGCCGCCGATTATTACCCGGGCTATTTTAACGACAACCTGGCTTTCTTCAACAGCACCGCGCCGGGCCTGACGCGCATCGACCCGCAGCTGAATTTTGCGAGCAGCTCCACCACGGCCGCCAACGGTTGGGGGACCATCATTCCGCCGGCAATCCAGGGCGCCACCGCCACCGACCCCGACCAGTTTTCGACCCGCCACCGCGGCAGCGTGTACATCCCCACCGCCGGGGCCTACACCTTCTACCTGACCTCCGACGACGCTTCTTACCTGTGGCTCGACGGGGCCGCCTTGGCCCCCACCCTCGCCAACGCCACCATCAACAACGGCGGCGCCCACGGGCCCCGACTCGTGCAGGCCACCGCGACGTTGTCGGCCGGCTTGCACAACATCCTCGTGTATTACGGCGAAGCCACGGGCGGCAACACCCTCACCTTGGAGTACAGCAGCGCGGCAGGCGCAGGCATCAGCCAGCAGATTATCCCCAACAGCGCGCTGTGCGCCGGGCCGAGCCCCCAGCCGCCAGTGGCCACAGCCGTCACCAACGCGCCGGCCATGCCCAGCACGAACGCGCCCACCGCCGTCCAGGCGCTGGCCGGCTCCGACCCCAACGCCGGCGGCTCGGTGACCAACTACCGCATTGCCAGCTTGCCTACTGCCGCCAGCGGCATCCTGTACCTGGACTTGGGCGCCACCGTGGTCACGGCCGGCCAAGTCCTGACGGCTGCCCAAGCCGCCGGGCTCAGCTTCGACCCCGAGCCGGGCTTCTCCGGCAACGCCACCTTTACCTTTTTCGCCATCAATAACGCGGGCATTGCCTCCAACCTGCCGGCTACCTACACCATCCCGGTGGTGGGCCCAGTGGCCGACGTGACCACCACCGTGAGCGGCCCCACTACCCTGGGCGCGGGCGTGTCGTCGGGCACGTTCACGGCCACCTTCACCAACAATGGCCCGCAGTCGGCCACCCAAGTAACCCAGCAGGTGCGCCTGCCCACGGGGGCCAGCATGACGGCTTCGCAACAGGCGGCGCTGCCTTCCACAGCCACGTACAACAGCGGCACCAACACCATCGTCTTCGCCACGGTGCCGGTGCTCAACAGCGGCGCTGCCAACACCAACACCTACACGTTTACCTTCACTTCGCCCACCACCCAGGGAGCCAACTCCCTAGTGAGCACCGTGGGCACCAGCACCAGCCAGGGCGCTAACGCGGCCGCCGACCAGGCCACGTTTAGCGTGAACGTGACGCCGGGCAACTTTTTCGTGACCAACGACGACAGCAACGAAATACCGGGCAATGCCTCCAAGTCGGGCAACGTCATCCTCAACGACGCCAACCCCGCCAACCTGGCCAACAGCGGCTTCACGGCCACCCGGGTCAGCAACCCGACCCACGGCACGCTGGTGTTCAACGCCGACGGCAGCTACGCCTACACGCCCACCAACGGCTATCTGGGCCCGGACAGCTTCACGTACCAAGTGTGCGTGCCCACGGCCAACCCGCCCTGCTCCAACGTGTCGACGGTGGCCCTGAACGTGTACGACGCCAACCTGGTGTGCACCATTGGCACGGGCACCAACCAGTTGACCAACCCCAGCTTCACCAACGGCAACACGGGCTTCACCTCCAGCTACGGCTTCGTGAATGACAACCCGGGCGTCAACGACGAGTTGATTCCCGAGGCCTTGTATGCGGTAGGCAACAACGCCTTCAACTACCACCCCAGCTTTGCGGGAGCGGGCCGTCTCGGAGCCGGCGACAACTTCATGATTGTGAACGGCTCGCAAAACCTATCGGTGGTGTACCAGCAGACCATCACGGTGAAAACCAACACCTACTACAGCTTCTCGGCGTACGCCAACAGCGTGAACCCCCAGAGCGGGGCCCAGCTGGGCTTCGTCATCAACGGCAAGTCCACCTCGTCGGTGACCACGCTCGACGGGACCACCAGCTACACCCGCTTCTCCGACCTGTGGTTTTCGGGCAACAACACCACAGCCGTCATCGAAATCCGGGACGTCAACAAAGACCCGGACGGCAACGACTTCGGCCTTGATGACCTGTACTTCGGTACCTGTGCCAAAGGGCTTACCGCCAACAACGTCACCAACCGGATGCTGAGCAATTCCGCGGCATCGACCGGCATTTCGGCGCTGCGGGGCACCGTGACCACGGGCCCGCCGCTGGAGTATTTCACCATCCAAACCCTGCCCAGCACCACGGCCGGCATTCTGTACCTGAACAATGCGCCGGTGGTGCCGGGGCAGGTGATTCCGTTGGCGCAGGCCGGGCAGCTGTTCTTCGACCCCGTCGCCGGCTACGTGGGCACGGGCACGTTTACGTACACGGCCACCGACGACAGCGGGGCGGGCAGCGACAACGTCGCCACTTATTCCATGCCGATTGACAACCGCCCCTTGCCCGTGGAACTGGTCAGCTTTGGGGTGAAGGTGGTGCGTGCCGTGGACGCGCAGTTGAACTGGCGCACCGCCAGCGAGCTAAACAACGACCATTTCGAGGTGCAGCGCAGCACCGACGGCCTCGCCTTCAAGGACATTGCCCGCGTGGCTGTCCAAGGCACCACCAGCAGCGCCACGGCCTACGCCCACACCGACGCCGGCATCGGCGCTGCTTTGACCGGCCCGGTGTACTACCGCCTGCGTCAGGTAGACCGCGACGGTGCCTCTAGCTACTCGCCGGTGCAGGCAGTGAGCTTTAGTTCTGCTACTGCCGGGGCCATTGCGCTGTTCCCCAACCCCGCCACCGCCATCACGCGCCTCGACCTGAGCCTGCTGCCCGCCGGCACGTACCAGGTACGCGTGCTCGACAACGTGGGCCGGCAGGTGTTGACCGCTGCCTTCAGCGGCGGTGGCATCCATCCGCTCGACTTGCGAACGGTGGCCAACGGCACCTACGTGGTGCTGGTGCGCGGCACCAACGGCCAGCAGTTTGCCAAGCGCCTGGTGAAGGAATAACGCGCCCGGCGCGGCCCCAAGCACAACGCCAAGCTTTTCCCGTTGCGGAGAAGCTTGGCGTTGTGCTTGGGGCCGCGCCGTTGAGTGGCTGACTGCGGGCGACTGCGCACGGAAATGCCCGAGCCGGCTACTTCGCCGCCTTCACGCCTTCCGTGGTCATGACCACGCGCTTCATGGTGCCGTCCTGGTTATAGTAGAGGTAGTCGATGCACACCGAGCGGCGGAAGCTGCCGCCGTCGGGGTTGAGGCCGCCGTTGTGGTAAATAAAGTACGACTGGCCTTTGAAGTCGATGATGGCTTGGTGGTTGGTGTTGGAGTTGCCGGCCACCTCATTCAGAATGCCTTTGTATTCCCACTGCCCATCAATGCTGCGGCTCATAGCGTACACAATCTTCTCAGGGAACTGCGAGGCGTAGCTCAGGTAGTACCAGCCGTTGCGCTCGTGCACCCAGGGCGCCTCCGTAAACTGCGGCAGCTTCACAGTTTTGATGGGCCCATCCAGCTCCGTCATATTGGGCTTGAGCTTGGCGTAGTAACACGTCACGTTGCCCCAGAAAAGATGGGCCTGCCCTTTGTCGTCGATGAAAACGCTGGGGTCAATGTCGTCCCAGGGGTGCTTATCATCGGTAGTCATGTTGTTGGCAATGAGCGCCGAGCCGCGCGCATCCTTGAACGGGCCCGTCGGATTATCGGCCACCGCCACGCCAATGGATTTGCCCGGAATGCTGCCGTGCTCCACGGCCGCGTACCAATAGAACTTGCCGTTGCGCGCCACCACCTGCGAGGCCCAGGCATCGCCCTTGGCCCAGGCAAAATCCGACACCTTGAGCGGCACCGGGTGCTCGGTCCAGTTCACCATGTCGGTCGAGGAGAAGCACAGCCAATCGTTCATCACGTAGCGCTCCTGGCGCGGCGGGGCTTCGTCGTGGCCAGTGTAGAGGTACACGGTGCCCTTTTGCACCATCGCGGCGGGGTCGGCGGTGTACTTGCTTTTGATGATGGGGTTGCCGCCTACCGTGGCGCCTAAGGTTGGGGCGCCGGCCGGCGTGGTTTGAGCAAATGCTGCTGCCGAGGACGCGCAAAGCAACATTATTGCCGTACACAATCGATTGTGTATTTTATGCATAAACAGGCGGTTTGGTGGGTGGGCTTTGGTAGGTCTGCGAAAGAATTTGACTGAAAAAGACCGTCATGCTGAGCGCAGTCGAAGCGTCTCGCGTGCACTAGTAATCATTTACTCTCGCGGTAGAGATGCTTCGACTGCGCTCAGCATGACGGTCAATTATCAGGTGGATGCAATTACTTAAGCCAGCGGCAGCGCTGCCAGCAAGGTTTTCAAACCTTTCTCAGCGTCGTTGCCAAGATGCACGCGCAGCGTGCGGCGGCCGTTGTCGTGCAGCGCCTGCAAGTCGCCCAGGGCCTGAGCGTTTTTGAACGTGCCGAAGCTGTAGGAGCGGCCGGGCAGGGGCAAATCCTGCGGGTTGTCGTCGGTGAATTGCACAAACAAGCCCGTGTTGGGGCCGCCCTTGTGGTACTGGCCGGTGCTGTGCAGAAATCGCGGGCCGTAGCCCGACGTGGTGGCAATGTGTAAGGCCTTTTGCACGCGTTGGCGCAGCTCCAGCAGGCTGGCACTCACGGCAGGCGTTTCGGTCAGGTAGGCTTGCAGGCACATGAAATCGCCAGGCTGGGCTTGCGCAAAGAAGGCTTCCAGAACGCCTGCGGCGCCTTCGCCCTGGGCTGCGGTGTAGTACTCCACACCGTTTTCGGTGGCTACGGGTTGCTCGCCTTCTGGCAATTTGCCTTGTTCTTCCACGGCCTTCATCAGCTTGTCAGTAGCCGTTTTGGCCGACTGCACGTTGGGCTGGTCGAAGGGGTTGATGCCGAACACGGCGCTGGCCACGGCCGTGGCCACTTCCCAGCGGTAGAACTCCTGGCCCAGGTCCAGCGCATCATCCATCAGGATGGTGATGACCGGGTGGCCGGCTTGTTCCAGCGCTTTCAGTTTGCTGGTGTTGGCTTCGTCGGGCTGGTCTTTGTAGCCCACGTACACAAACACGCGGTCGGTGCCGTAGATGCTGGGGTCGCCCAGGGGCTCGCCCGCTACCGGCAGAATGCCTTTGCCTTCTTTGCCGGTGCTCTCGGCCAGCAGCTGCTCCAGCCACAGGCCCAGGTCGTGCAGCGCGTCGGGCACCACCAGCGTCAGCTTGTCGCGGCCTTGCTCGGCCAGCACGCCCAGCGCCACGCCCAGTTCCAGGCCCGGGTTGGTGTGCACGGGGCCATAGGCGCCGCAGGCCCGCATCATCAGAATGGCGCGCTCGAGCATTTCGCCGATGGGCAAGCCATACAGCGCCGCCGGCACCAGCCCGAAGTAGGTGAGGGCCGAGAAGCGCCCGCCCACTTCCGGGAAGTTTAGGAAAATGCGGCGGTAGTTGGCCGCTGTGGCGTCGGTCACAAACTTGGAGCCCGGGTCGGTGATGGCCACGAAGTTTTCGCCGGCTTTGTCGCCCTTCAGCTCTTTCAGCTTGGCGTAGAAGTAGTCGCCGAAAGCCAGTGGCTCGGCCGTGGTACCCGATTTGCTGGCCACAATGAACAGCGTTTCGGCCAAGGGTACTGATTCTTCCACTTTGCGCACCGTGCCGGGGTCGGTCGTGTCGAGCACGGTGATGGGGAGGCCGTTTTCACCCTTCGGGAACGACGAGGTAAACACAATGGGCGCCATGGTGCTGCCGCCCATGCCCATCACCACCACGTGCTTGAAGCCCGCAGCTTGCACCTCGTTCACGAACGTTTCGATGGTGGGCACGGCACTCACCATCGTTTCGGCTACGCGCAGCCAGCCCATGAAGCTGCGGATGCTCTGCTGGCCGGCTTCGTCCTGCACCCAGAGGTCGGCCTTTTTCTCCCAAAAGCCGGCCGTGAAGTTTTGGTCGTTAAACTCCAAGGTTTTCTTGTCGATGGCCGCCTGGTAGCCGCCCAGGCGCATGGTGGCGGGCACCACGGCCTGGTCTTGCGCCTGCTTGCGCTTCATGTCCAGCGACAGCATCAGTTTGCTAAACGGCTCCTTGAATTTCTTCGCACCGTCCGTTTCCAGGAAGTTAGTTTGCTCTTCCAGGTCAATGCCCAGCTCGGGCAGGCGGCTCAGCACCTCGTGGGCTTTGTCGAGGCCTTCTTCGAGGCGAACAGCGGGCTGGCCTTTTTCGCGGAAAATGTCCAACGTCTCCACCGGTACGGTGTTCACCGTCTTGGGGCCAATGAGGTTCTCGACGTACTTCAGGTCGTCGTACTTGGGGTTTTTGTTGCCAGTGCTGGCCCACAGCAAGCGCTGCGTTTCGGCACCCTGCGCCTTGAGCGCGTCCCAACGCGGGCCGGCAAAAATCTCCTTATACATCTGGTAGGCCTGCTTGGCGCTGGCCAGGGCCACTTCGCCTACCATCGACTGCGCCAAGGTGCCCTTCTCGCCGCCTTCGGCCGCGATTTTCTCCAGCATTGGGTCAATCAGCACGTCGATGCGCGAGAGGAAGAAGCTGGCCACCGAGTCGATGCGCGCCAGCGGCTGGCCGGCTTGGGCGCGGTCTTCGAGGCCCTGCAGGAAGGCCTCGGTCACGAGGCGGTAGCGCTCCAGCCCAAAAATCAAGGTCACGTTCACGTTCACGCCTTCCGAAATGAGGCGGCGGATGGCGGGCAGGCCCTCCAGTGTGGCCGGCACTTTTATCATGACGTTGGGCCGGTCCACGGTTTTCCACAGGCGCAGGCCCTCCTCGATGGTGCCTTCGGTGTCGTTCACCAGCTCCGGCGACACTTCGAGGCTCACGTAGCCGTCGCTGCTGTTGGTTTCGCGGTCGTAGAGGGGCCGGAACAGGTCGCAGGCGGCCTGCACGTCGGCCACGGCCAGGTTGGTGTAGATTTCGTCGGTCGTTTTGCCTTGCAACGCTAGGGCCTTGATGGCCGAATCGTAGTCGGCCGTGTCGCCGATGGACTTGGCAAAAATGGCCGGATTCGACGTCACGCCGCGCAGGGCTTCGTCGGCAATGCGGCGCTGTAACTTGCCGTTAATCAGAATAGGACGGCTGATAAAGTCCAGCCAGAGGCTCTGGTCAAACTCGCGAATGGCAACGAGAGGGTTCATAGAAGGTGCGGTTAGTAAGTGCGCCAAAGGTCAGAAATGAATGGCGTTGATTTCAACCTATACGCGGATATTTGCGAAAAGCCGGGGGGAAAGCACGTCGTGCTGCGCGCCGCAGCTCGCTCACTGGAACCTCACCCCCGGGCCCCTCTCCCGCGGAGAGGGGAGCCTGACGAATGGTAGCGCGGACTTTTAGTCCGCGAGTTGCTCCCATCTACACAGTTCACGCGCGGACTAAAAGTCCGCGCTACAGCCGCGCCGCCGTGGCTCCCCTCTCCTGGGGCTTCGCGCATCAAGCGAACCGGGGGCGTACCCGGTAGGGCCGGGGGTAAGGTTCGCCTGGCAGAACGCTCCTCACGGCGCTACGGCCACGGTCGGCCAGCCGTCCTTGTCCCAGGCCAGCTTTTCAATGCGCAACTTGGGCCGGCCGCGGTCGGCCGCATCGTAGCCGTGAAAGACGAGGTAGTCGGCATTGTCGAACGTGTACACGGAGTTGTGGCCCACGCCAAACCAGTTTTTGTCGCCGGCCAGTACCAGCGTGCCGCCGCCCTGTTCCAGCGCGGTGCCGGCCTGGTCCAGGTAGGGCCCGGTGATGTCTTTGGCGCGCCCCACCACCATTTTGTAGGTGCTCTGCGGCCCGCGGCAGCAATAGTCAAACGACGTGAACAGGTAATAAAAGCCGCCTTTCTTGAAGATGAATGGCGCTTCAATGGCGCCGTCGCCAGGCAGCGAGTCGTTCAGCTTCGGGTCGCGCGGGCGCTTGGCCACCGTGCGCCACTGCTCGGGCTGGGCCGGGGCCGTGAGGTCGGGCTTGAGCTTCACCAGCTTCATGCCGCTCCAAAAGGAGCCGAACACCAGCCACGGGGCCCCGCCGGCGTCGCGGGCCAGGTTGGGGTCGATGGCGTTCCACATGTCGCGGCCGGGCACCGACTGGATGACCTTGCCGTGGTCGACCCATTTGAAGTCGGGCGAGGCCGGGTCCAGGGTTTTGTTGGTTGCCAGGCCAATGCAAGAGGTGTTCTTCCCGAACGCCGACACCGAATAAAACAGGCTGTATTGCCCGTTGGCAAACGAAATGTCGGGCGCCCAGATGTGGCCTTTGAAGCTGGGGATGGCCGCCACCGCCCAGGCTGGCGGCGCCACAAACACGGGCTTTTGGGGCGTCCAGGTTTTCAGGTCGGGCGACGACCACACGGCGATGCCGTTGCCGGTGCAAAACATATAGTACGTGCCGTTCTGCCGAATCATGACCGGGTCGTGGGCCGACGGGGTGGTGGTGGGGCCCTGCGGCGGCCGGCCGGGCTGCTGGGCGCTGGCTGGCGGGCCCAGCAGCACGCAGGCCAACAGCAGGAACTTGGTGAATACGCTGGTCAAAGTTTGCATTAACGATTGTGTTGAGGCGTTAGCGGCAGATGGTTTTTACTGCTCGGCCAAAGTTATGCTTTTTCACAATCGTTTGTGTAAATTATTTATCTTTCATCGCAAATGACTCCTAGCCTTTCTGAGGCTCCGTATGCTGAAACGATGCTCAACGGTAGGCCTATGGCAAACCGCTCATGCATATGCTGCTGAAGCAGCAAGGGTTGCCCGGAGGGGCGGCGTTGCCAGTTCGGGCCGCATAGGTGGGTAACTGGCAAGACGCAGTAGCTTTACGCTCCACATTTCATTTTTGCCTACGTCAAATGGCTTCTCGCCGCTCCGATACCACCAAACAGCCCGAGGCCAGCAGCCCCGTTTCCATGGCCGACCTGGCGCGGGAACTGGGCGTGTCCATGACCACGATTTCGCGGGCGCTCAGCGACCACCACAGCATCGGACCCGCCACCAAGCAGGCCGTGCTCAAGCTGGCCAAAAAGCTCAATTACCAGCCCAACCACCTGGCCGCGGCCCTGCGCAAAGGCAAGAGCAAGCTGCTGGGCGTGATTGTGCCCTACATCGAAGGACGCTTCTTTGCCTCGGTGGTGCACGGCATTGAAACGGCGGCCAGCAAGGCCGGTTTCAGCGTCATCATCTGCCAGTCGAGCGAGGACGTGGCCCAGGAGCGCAAAAACCTGGAAACGCTGCTTAGCGCGCAGGTGGCGGGCATCTTGGTGTCGCTGTCGCTGACCACCCTCGACTTCAAGCACTTCGAAAAGGTGCGCAAGCACGGGGTGCCGCTGGTGTTTTTCGACCGCATTCTGGAGGGCGACAACGTGAACGCCGTGCTGCTCAACGACCGCGAAGGCGGCTACCAGGCCACCCGGCACTTGCTGGAGCAGGGCTGCCGCCGCATTGCCCACTTTGTCGGCATGCAGCACCTCAACATCTACAAAAACCGCCGCCAGGGCTACCTCGATGCCCTGCAGAGCTACGGCATCGCCCCCGAGGAGGGCCTGATAAAAAGCTGCGACATGACCGTGGAAGGCGGCGCCGCGTGCATGGCCGAGCTCCTGACCTTGCCCCAGCCCCCCGACGCCGTGTTTGCGGCCGGCGACTCGGCCATTCTCGGCGCGCTGCAACTGCTGAAGAGCCGGGGCATCCGGGTGCCGCAGGACATCGCGCTGGCCGGCTTCAGCAACGAGGCCCTCACCCAGGTGGCCGAACCCATGCTCACGTCGGTGGACCAGCGCTGCGAGGAAATGGGCCAGGCCGCGTTCCGACTGTTCACCGACTTGGTCGACGCCAAAAACGCGCCGTTTTCGCAGCGCCAGGTGGTGCTGCAGCCGCAGCTCTTTATTCGGGCCTCCTCGCTGCGCAGCGGCGCCTCCGAGCCGGCCGAAGCGGGTGATGCCGCTGGTGCGCTACCGCGGCGCCAGGCGCGCCACACCTGAGGACGTGGCGGCCGTTTCGCAGCGCCGCTTGAGCACGGCCAGAATGCGGCCTTGAATTTCGCTCATCACAAAGCCGGTCCACAGGCCGGCGTACCAATTGAGGTGGGTGCTGAGGCGCTGCTGGCTGTGCAGCACCAGGCGCGTGCGGTTCGGGCCGGCGGGCCGCAACTCGTAGGTGCCGCGCAGCACGTCGGAAAACCGGCCGCCCACGATGGCTCGTCGAAGGTGGTGGGTGGGATGGTGGCCGTATTCGGCACGATGCTGAACGAAAGGCGCTGCAACAGCACCCACTCGTCCACGGTTTCGATGAACCCTACGCCGCGCTCGAAGGTGGCGTGACGCACGCCGCCCACGCCTTCGCGGGTGAGGGTGGCCTCCATGGGGCGCGGGAAGCCGATGTCGTCAATCAGGCTATGGCCCAAGTCCTGCGCCGGAATGGGGGCCACGCGGATGATGTGCTGCCACACCACGGCGGCCGGCGCGTTAATGAGAACGGTGTTTTCAACGCGGCGGAAATCGTCGGGGTTGTTGAATCGAGCTTCGATGGGGCCGGCAATGAAGGGCAGGATGGCGAAGGCGGCAACTACCAGCGTTTTGCTGCGCCGGTCATCGCGAGTATCCGTAATAACAGCGTATATACGTGCCCCAATTACGGCCAGAAACATAAATAATGGGAACATGATGATAACGCAAATCATGCCTTCCAGATGAAAAAGGAGTGCAGCCATCATGAAGCTCATTACTACTGAAAACGGTGCCCACACCAACCGCCAGCTTTTGGAGGCTGAAGTCGGCGTGAAATGCGCCGTGATAGCGCCCAAAACAGAAGGCGTCACCGCATCACCGCAAGGAAGGAAATGCTGAGCAGGCCGCTGCTACGAGCGGGCATAAATTCGTCGAGCACGAAGCGCGCAAGTAAGGAATACACGAGGCCTATTCCGAGAGCTAGAATATATGGATAGTGCCGCCGGGAAATCATCGTGAGTAGTTTTGGTAAAATAAAGTCCGGGCGCTGCCGTGTAAATTCCTTTTTGGAAAGAGCAGGCAGTTGCGCCGTCCGCAAAGTAATCCCCGCATGAGCACCGCCCCTTTGCCCACCATCGTCTTCCTCCACGGCTTTGCCGAAAGCCGCGAGGTGTGGACCGAATTCACCCGCGCTTTCCCCGACGGCTACCGGCTGCTGGCGCCCAACCTGCCCGGCCACGGCACCAACCTGGCGCCCGTGCCCGACTTTTCGATGGAGGCGCAGGCCCGCTACGTCATCGACTACCTCGCCCAGAAAGACTGCCCGCACCCGGTGCTGCTGGTGTGCCACAGCATGGGCGGCTACGTGGCTTTGGCCCTGGCCGAGCGCTGGCCCCAGCGCGTGGCCGGGCTGGCGCTCATCAATTCCTCGGCCCTGGCCGACACCGACGAGAAGCGCCAGAACCGCGAGAAAAACATCGGCTTTGTGGAGCGGCACGGCGTGGCCAAGTTCATGGAATCGTTCGTGCGCCCCCTGTTTGCGCCCGTCAACCGCGACAAGCTCACCGACGCCCGCGGTTTACTAGAGGAAATCGGCAAAGCCACGCCCGAAAGCACCATCGTTGGCGCCCTGCGCGGCATGGCCGCCCGCCCCGACCGCACCCAAGTGCTTGGCAACGCCAAATTCCCGGTGCTGATGGTTGCCGGCAAGCACGACGTAGCCGTGCACTTTGATGACGCCGTGCGCCAGGCCGCCATGCCCGCCGAAGCCCACGCCTTGTTCCTGGAAGGCAGCGGCCACCAAGCCTACCTGGAGCAGCCGGAGCAAACGCGCCGGGCAGTACTGGCCCTGGCCGAGGCCGTGTTTGGGCAGTAGGACTATTGAATTACAAATGTGATAGGCAGTACGTAATAGACGCGCACAGGCCGTCCATGCAGCAGCGCTGGCACGGTAGCAACTGGTAGATTCTCAATAGTTTTAAGAACCGCCTCGTCCAGCGGCTCGCCCACCGTGCCCACGATAGCCGGTCGTTCAATGGCACCGTTTCCGGCAATTTCGAAGTAAGCGTACGCCACGCCTTGCAGTCTTTGGCGTAATGCCGCAGGCGGGTACTTTACTTGCCTTTGAATGTAGGCAATCAGGCTGCTGGATGAATAGTCGAGGTGGACAGGTGCACGCTGATTCTTTTGAGCCCGACGCAGGGCCAGTGCTTCTGGGAGCGTTGGGTTCTGGTCGGCATAGGCATAAGGCTGAGCAACTGAGGTAGCGTTGTAGTCAAGTAGCAGGCGAAGCTTGGGGCTGGCAGTAGTCAGTAAGGTAGGGTCGGGGCGCCTGCCTGCCAGGCCAGCATGTGCCCCTGTAGGTATTCAATAGCGGCCGCGGCGGCCGCCAACAGGTTCGGGTTGGGCGAACCTGGCGGCAGGATGAGTTCGAAGTTGCTGGGCTGAATTCCATTTTTCAACTCAAATTTTAGCACCACGCGGCCCGAGGGGCGTGGCGTGGCGACTTGGGTGCTACGGTACAGCAAAGCCCGCAGCGAGTCGGGGCCACCGGGGTAGTGTGGGCCGGTGTAGGCGGCGGTCGGCGCGGCTTCCTGACCCGCTGCGGTAGAAACGACGGCGACCAGCAATGCGGCCGCGGCAACCATTCCGGTAAAAGGTGTTTTCATGTTGGTATACAAGGCGAGTTGAGCCCGCAAGCTACTGCACCATACCGCATAAAAAAGCCCTGCCTCGGGTGAGAAGCAGGGCTTTGAAAGAAGAACAGGGGCCAGTGCCTAGCGGTTCTGAGCGCCGGCGCTGCTTACGGTGTGGCCATGCACACCGGCTTCGCGGGTTTGGGCGTACCAGTCGGTGAGGAAATACACCACTAGGAACACGATGCCGGCGCCTACGAACAGGTTGCGGGCCGTTTCGTTGTCATTGGCAAAGCCAAACAGCCAGGGCGAGGCAATGAACACCAGGCCGCTCACCAGCTCCAGCTTGCCGTGCACCGGAAACGGGATGACGCGCATGGCGCCCAGCGGCATGTTGGTGAGCAGCGAGATAACCAGGTAGCCGGCCGCCAGCACGTAGCAAACGGTGGCGTAGGTGCCGTGCAGGTCGAAGAGCGAGGGCGCCAGGGCAAAGAACGCGCAGGTTCCGTAGTCGAGGATGCCGTGGACGGTGGGCGAAATGACTTTCATAACTTGTGGAAGTGAAAGGTGGAAGGATGCTCAGGCTTACGGCAGTTGGTAACTAATTGATATAGCCGAGCTTACGCGCCTGCGGCTGGATGTGCAATGAGGAATTGTCATCCTGAGCTTGCGAAGGACCTTCTTACACTTGCGCTGATTGATTACTGCAAGTCGTTTGGCGGTGAGAAGGTCCTTCGCTGTGCTCAGGATGACAATGCCTCTTTTTTCATTGCCCATTGCCCATTGCTCATTAAGCCCCTGGCGTTACACCAGGCCGCGCATCCGCTCGAAACCTGTGCCCAAAATGGCGGTGTCGTCGGCCCCCAGCCAGTCTTTGAGCACGGTGGCGTAGATGCTGCGGAAATCGACTTGGTGGCGCAAGTCGCCCTGGTCGAGGTTGGCGAGGTCGGGCGCGTCGTTGATGACGCCTTTTTTCTGCAGCGCGCCGCCGGCCAGAAACATCGTGTTGGCCGTGCCGTGGTCGGTGCCGTTGCTGGCGTTTTGGCCCACGCGCCGGCCAAATTCCGAGAACACCAGCACCAGGGTGTTGTCCCACTGGTTGTGCTGCTTGAGGTCGTCGGCCAGGGCCGCGAGGCCGTTGCCGAGGTCGGTAAACAGGCGCTGCTGCTGCTCGTGCTGCCGCACGTGGGTGTCGAAGCCGGATAGGGCCAGGTAGTACACCCGCGATTCCACGCCGGAGTTGATGAGCTCGGCGGTGGTTTTCAGGTTTTTGCCAAAGTCGGAGTTGGGGTACGTCACCGCCGACTTGTAGATTTTGGATTTGTCGTAGAGGTAGTCGGCCGAGGAAGCCGTTTCGGCCAGCGTCTTGTAGAGGTAGTCCACCTGGTCGTGGTGGGCAGGGGCGGTTTCCTTGCGCACTTTGGCCAGCAGGCGGTTTTGGGTGAGCTGGTGAAACTTGCCGGGATTCTTCAGGGCCAGGCCTTTGCGGGAGGCGCCTTTGAGGGCCAGGCTCAGCGTGTCGTCTACTTCCAGGGCGTTGTAGGGGCGCTGGCAGTCGGGGCAATTCGAGTCGAGGTAGCGGCCCAGCCAGCCGGTGCTCACCACCTCGTCCGAGCCCGAGCCGCTCTGCCAAATGTCCATGGAGCGGAAATGCGAACGGTCGGGGTTGGGGTAGCCCACCGAGTTGAGCACGGCCAGATGCCCCTGGTCATACAAGCCTTTCAGGCCTTGCAGGGCGGGGTGCAGGCCCAGGTCTTTCTCGAGCGCCAAAATGCCTTCGGCCTCCTTGATGCCCAGCGTGGGCCGCGCTTTGTAGTACAGGTCGTTGCGGTAAGGAATGACGGTGTTGAGGCCGTCGTTGCCCCCGCTCAGCTGCACCACAATCAGCCGGCGTGCACCCACGGCGTCGCGCAGTCCGGCTAGCCCCGGCCCCCGGTCCAGGGCGTGCAGAAATTTGGGGACCAGCAGCAAGGTGCTGGCTAGGGCAGAAGTACGGAGGAAATCGCGGCGGGTGGTAGCCATACTGGTATTGAGAAAGAGTGGAAGTAAGAACGAAAACTCCCCTCCTCAGCTGAGGAGGGGACGTTGCCGCGCCCGCGGCAACTGGGGTGGTGGCACCGCAGGGAGTCG
>NZ_DASVSI010000141.1:0-2082 GCF_036388155.1 Hymenobacter sp.
CTTCCGCACGGTGGAGCTGCGCCGGCGCGACGGCTTCTACGTGAACGGCCAAAAAATCATGTTCAAGGGCGTCAACCGGGGGGCGTTCTGGCCCACGTCGGGGCGCACCACCAGCCGCCAAATCAGCGTGCAGGACGCCAACCTGATAAAAGACATGAACATGAACGCCGTGCGCATGTCGCACTACCCGCCCGACGAGCATTTCCTGCAGGTGTGCGACTCGCTGGGACTGCTCGTGATTGACGAGCTGACCAGCTGGCAGTACCCGCCCTATGATACGCCGGTGGGCCGCAAGCTGGTGAAGGAAATGGTGGTGCGCGACGTGAACCACCCCAGCATCGTGCTGTGGGCCAACGGCAACGAAGGCGGCTTCAACTACGACCTCGTGCCCGATTACGCCACCTACGACCCGCAGAAGCGCCCCGTCATTCATCCTTGGATAAACTTCAACGGCATGAACACGTCGCACTACATCGGCTACAACTACGGCTTGAACACCTTCTTCAACGGGGCCGACGTGTTCTTCCCCACCGAGTTTCTGCACGGCCTGTACGACGGCGGCCACGGCGCCGGCCTCGACGACTTCTGGCGCCTGATGCGCAGCCGGCCCAACTCGGCGGGCGGCTTCCTGTGGGATTTCACCGACCAGGCCGTGGTGCGCACCGACCAGAAGGGCGCCCTCGACACCAAAGGCAACTCGGCCGCCGACGGCATTCTGGGCCCTTACCGCGAAAAAGAAGGCAGCTTCTTCACCATTAAGGAAGTATGGGCGCCCATTTTCTTTTCCCCGCGCTACCTCACGCCGCAGTTTGACGGCCGGCTGGCTCTCGAAAACCGCTTCGACTACACCAACTTAAAGCAGTGCACGTTCCGCTGGAAGCTCAAAAAGTTTGCCAGCCTGAAGCCGGCCGATGCCGCCGAGCTCACCGGGACGGCGCCTGCGCCCGACGTCGCGCCCCACGCCAGCGGCACGCTCGCGCTGTCCCTGCCCGCGGGTTGGCAGAACTCGGACGTGCTCTACCTCACGGCCCAGGACCCCTACGGCCGCGAAATCTACACCTGGTCCTGGCCCATCTCCCGGCCCGAGCAAGTAGCCAGCCGGCTCATGACCAAAGGCACGGGCGCCGTAACCGCCCGCGAGGACGCCGAGCAACTCACCCTGGCGGCCAGCGGCGTAGAAGTCACGCTGGACAAAAAAACGGGCCTGCTTCAACGCGTCCGAAACCCCAAGAAAACCATTTCCCTCACCAACGGCCCGCTGCTCCTCGACACCGACGCGGTGTTTCAAAGCCTGCGCCACACCGACACGCTGGGCACGCACGTGGTGGAGGCGCGCTACGCCGGCAAAGACCGTTTCAAGGTGCGCTGGACCATGTACCCCTCGGGCTGGCTGGAGCTGCGCTACCAGTACCAGCAGGGCGGCCCGCGCGAAATGCTGGGCATCACCTTCGCCTACCCCGAAACGCAAGTGAAGGGCCTGCAACTGCTGGCCGACGGCCCATACCGCGTCTGGAAAAACCGCCTCAAAGGCACCACCCTCGACTCCTGGACCAAAACCTACAACAACACCGTGACCGGCGAAACCTGGCTCTATCCGGAATTCAAAGGCTATTACGCCAACTTCTACGGCGCCCGCCTGCAGACCCGCGAGGCCGATTTTACGGTGCTATCGGGCAGCGAGAACATATACTTGCACCTCTTCAATCCGGCCGTGCCCAAGTACGCGGCCCGTACCAATTCCACCGCGCCGTTTCCAGCGGCGGGCGGCATCTCGTTTCTGCACGGCATCAGCGCCATTGGCACCAAAAGCCAAAAGGCTGAAACCTTGGGCCCGCAAAGCCAGCTCAACATCACCAACGCCAACGGCCACACCGACAACCAATACGGCGTGCTCTACTTCGACTTCCGCTAGTGCCAACCAGCGCCGCGCGATAACGGAACGCGGCCGTGCGGCTGCTGCACCTGCTCTGGTCGAAGAAAGTTGGATTAACAACGGTCATGCTGAGCGCAGCCGAAGCATCTCTACCGCGCAACTAATCAATGTTAGTGCAGCAGTAGAGATACTTCGGCTGCGCTCAGCAT
>NZ_DASVSI010000142.1:0-22831 GCF_036388155.1 Hymenobacter sp.
TCCGCCCTACTGGCTCGGCCCGCTCCATTTTCCGAAGGCTGTTCCTGACGGGGAGAGGATGCTTATCCGTGCCTACCGAACCCTGCTGGCAACTTCCGCAGCGGCTATTGCTGCTCCAGCAGCTGCAGCTCCTTGGCCGAAACGCGGAAAATGGTGCCGTGGCGCAAGCCCGCCGGCACGCTGATTTGGTCGGAAACGTCGGTCCAGGTCGTCAAATCGGATGATTTGATGGCGCCGTACTTGTGGTCGCGGTACTTGTCGAAATACACCAGCCAGTCTTTGCCCAGCTTGAGGGCCGTGGGCCCCTCGGCCCAGTAGTTGCCCGTGATGGGCGCCGAAGCTTTGCCATACGGGCCGGCCAGCTTGTCGCTGAACGCCACGCGCAGGTTCTTTTGGGCCGGTTCGCGGGTTTCGTCTTTCAGGAACATGACGTAGCGCTTGCCATCGGGCTGAATGCTGGCGTCGATGACGTTGAAGCCGGGCTCGTAGAGCAGCGTGGTGGGCGTGTAGGTGTTGAAGTCCCGGGTGCTGGTGGCGTAGATGCGGTGGTTGTAGCCGCTGTCCGCCGTGCTCTGGGTTTCCGGGAATTTGCCGGTGATGGTGCTCGCCCAGTAAATGAGGTAGGTCTTAGTGCCGGGGTCGTAGGTGATTTCCGGGGCCCAGGTGTTGCGGGCGCCGGCCTCGTGCGCCATCACCGGCAAAAACTGCTGCTCCGACCAGTGAATAAGGTCTTTAGAGTTGGCATAGCCGATGCCCTTGTCCTGCCAGCTCACCGTCCAGACCATGTGAAACAGCCCGTCCTGCCCGCGAATGATGCAGGGGTCGCGCATGAGCTTGTCCTTGGCCACGGTGGGCCGCAGGAAGGTGCTGTCGCGCTTCAGGGCCTTCCACGTGTAGCCGTCGCGGCTGCTGGCCAGGTGCAGGCCGTCCTGCCCGTTGCCTTTGAAGTAGCAGAAAACAAGGGCTTCGTTTTTCTTAAGTCCTGTCGGGTTTTGGGCCTGTGTGAGGCAGGTAGTGAGAGTAAGCAGCAGGAATGCGCAAAGACTATTTTTCATTGCTAAGGATGGAACAGATTAAATATTAGACCGTCATGCAGCGCGCAGCGCAGCATCTCGCGTGGCCTCGACTTCACGACTGAGTCACAGTCCACCCGTCATGCTTCGCTGCGCGCTGCATGACGGGTGGACTGTGAATGATGAGCATTACTGGGCCACAATTTCATAGGTTTTACCCGCCTTGGTTGGGAATGAGGTAACGTACTGGGTCTGGTCGTACACCTGGCTGGTGGTCGTGGTTGCCGCCACGTCTTTCACCTGCACGGGCTGGTTGGTGCGCAGCCGCAGCGGGGCACCGGTGCGAGACAACACGCGCGCTTTGGTCAGCTTGCCGTCGCGCCAGTCCATGTCGACCACGAAGCCGCCGCGGGCTACCAGGCCCGACACGTGGCCGGTGCGCCAGGCCGCCGGCAAGGCCGCCAGCAGGTGCACGTCCGAGAGCTGGCTTTGCAGCAGCATTTCCGTGATGCCCGCGGTGGCGCCGAAGTTGCCGTCAATCTGGAAGGGCGGGTGGGTGTCGAAGAGGTTGTTGAGAGTCGAGACTTTCAGCAACTCCTGGTACATTTTGTAGGCGTGGTTGCCGTCGAGCAGGCGGGCCCAGAAGTTGATTTTCCAGGCCTTGCTCCAGCCGGTGCCTTCGTCGCCGCGCACCTCCAGGGTTTTGCGGGCGGCCGCGGCGTATTTGGGGGCGAGCAGGGGTGAGATTTCGCGGCCGGGGTGCAGGCCAAACAGCTGCGACACTGCCGGTGCTGCGGGTCCACGTCGGGCCAGTCGCCGTACCATTCCTGCAGGTTGCCGGCCTGGCCGATGTGCAGCGGGTAGAGCTGGGCGCGCTTCTGCTTCAGCAGCTTGGCGAAGTCGGCGTCGATGCCCAAAATCGAGTCGGCCTCGATGAGGTTGCCGAACAAATCCCGGATGATGGACATGTCCATGGTCGAGGCGATGGTTACGACTTCCTTGCTGCCGTTGGGCAGGAGGTAGCTGTTTTCGGGCGAGGTAGAAGGTGCCGTCACCAGGTAGCCGTCCTTCTCCACCAGCCAATCGAGGCAGAATTCAGCCGCGCTGCGCATCAGCGGGTAGGCCTCGTTGCGCAGGTAGGCCCGGTCGTTGGTGAAGCGGTAGTGCTCGTAGAGGTGCTGCGAGAGCCAGGGGCTGCCCAGGCTCCAATTGGCCCATTTGGGGTCACCGCTGCCTTCGCCTACGGGGTTGGTTTGGGCCCAGATGTCGGAGTTGTGGTGCACGGCCCAGCCGCGGGCTTTGTAGTAGTTGGTGGCCGTGGCGGTGCCGTTTTTGGCCAGGCGCGTGACGTGCGCCCGCAGCGGCTCCTGCATCTCGGGTAGGTTGCAGGCCTCGGCGGGCCAGTAGTTCATCTGTAGGTTGATGTTGGTGGTGTAGTTGCTGCGCCATGGCGGCCGAATCTGCTGGTTCCAGATGCCCTGCAGGTTGGCGGCCGGGCCGCCGGGGCGCGAGCTGGAAATGAGCAGGTAGCGCCCAAAGTTGAAATACAGCAGCTCCAGCGCGGGGTCGGGCCGGCCGGCTTTGTGGGCTTTCAGGCGCTGGTCGGTGGGCAGGTTGGGGGGCACGGCGCCGTCGAGGGTGAAATTTACCCGGTTGAAATACTGCCGGTAGTCCTTCACGTGGTCGGCCTTCAGCTGCTTGAAGCTCTGGCCCTGTACGGCGCTCAGGTAGCGCAGGGCTTCCTTGGTTTCGTCCTTGCCGTCTTTGTCGGGACACTTGTCGTAGCCGTTGAAGCTGGTGGCGCCCGACACGAGCAGGAGCACTTCGCTGGCCCCGCTCACGTGCAGGATGCTGTCGGCGCGCACCTGTCCGTCGGTTTTTGCCACCCGAACGCGCACTTGGTAGCGCATGCCGTTGCAGTTCTGGTCGTCCTTATACACGATGGCTTTTATGGCCCGGCGTTCGTCGGAGTTGATGCGGGCCTTGCCGCGCAGCACCAACTCTTTCGTGCCTTCTGTGGCCCTGGAAAACTCCAGCTGGTTTTTGACAGAAATGCTGAAATTCAACGCCTTTTTCTTGCTGGCCGTGAGGCGGATGACCACCACTTGCCCCGGCGCGGTCACGAACATTTCGCGGGTGTAGTCCACGCCGTCCACCGTGAAGCGGGTGGTGGAGGTGGCGTCGGCGATGTTGAGGTCGTGGTAGTAGTTAGTGGGCTGGCCGCTCATCGGCTGGCGCAGAATAAGGTCGCCGAGGGGCTGGTAGGCGTTGGTGTTGGGGCCCTGCATCTGGCGCATGAGCTTCACGGCCGCGCCATTATCACCCGCAAAAAGCAGGCGACGCACTTCGGCCAAGTGGCTGAAGGCTTCCGGGTTGGGGTTTGGGTTGGCGGGGCCGCCGGTCCACAGCGTGGCCTCGTTCAGCTGAATGAGCTCCTCGGCCGGGCGCCCAAATGCCATGGCGCCCAGACGGCCGTTGCCCAGCGGCAGGGCCTCTTCCCAGACTTTGGCGGGCTGGTCGTACCACAGCGTATAGGCGGTTTTCTGCTGCGCGAGGGCCGGTTGCAGGCTCAGGAGCAGGAGGAAAAGTAGGAGCGATGATTTCATTCTGTGGGAATTCTTGGAAGGACTTCAAAGGCCGTCATGCAGAGCGCAGCGAAGCATCTCGCGTGTGGTAGTAACTGGTTACTGGTGGCGGGCGAGATGCTTCGCTGCGCTCTGCATGACGGGCTTGAGGATGCTTTCGGCCTAGTTGCCGTCCGGCTTCGCGATGGCGGCGCGGGGGCTTTCGGGCCAGTTCCAATTGGCTAGGGCGTCGGGCTTGGTGGGGTCGAAGGCGGGGGTGTCGTTGCGCAGGAATTTCACCAGGCCCAGCTTGTTGGCCTTGATGCCTTCGACCACGCACTTGGCGATTTCGAAGGCGCCGTAGGGGTTGAAGTGGGTGTTGTCGGCCAGGTCCTGGGTTTGGCCGGGGTAGGTGTTGGCGGGGTAGTGCACGAAGGCTTTTTTCGACTCTTCGACCCCGATGGCTTCGTAGAGCTGCATGGTCATGGCGGTGAGGTCAATCAGGGCCACGCCTTCTTCCTGGGCCACTTTGCGGGCGGCGGCGGGGTAGTCGCCGAGGCTGTTGCTGATTTTGCCATCGGGCCCGAAGCTGCGCCGGCTGGTGGACGTCAGGATGACCGGGATGCCGCCTTTTTTCTTGGTTTCCTGCACGAAAAGCCGCATCCTTTCGGTGTAGGAGTTGTAGGCGCCGTCGTTGGGGCCTTTTTCCTTCTGGTCGTTGTGGCCGAACTCGACGAACAGGTAGTCGCCGGGCTTCATCACGCTCAGTACTTTGTCCAGTCGTTTCGAACCCAGGAAACTACCCAAGCTCAGGCCCGATTCGGCGTGGTTGGCAATGGCCACGCCGGGCTTGAAGAAGCGCGGAATCATCTGGCCCCAGGAGGCCCAGGGTTCTTCCTCCTGGTTGACTACCGTGGAGTTGCCGGCCAAGAAAACGGTTACGGTCGAGGCCGGCGCCGGGCTTATTTCCACGGCGCTGAGGCAGGTGCGGGAGCCGTTGAACTCCAACGTGAGCTTGTTGTCCCAGTCCAGCTTGGTGAGCTCGCGGGGCTTGAGCTGGACTTCGGTGCCGGGCGATATTTCCCGGCTTTTGACGTTGACGGTGAAGGTTTGGGTGAAGAATTTGCCGGGCGCGGTTTCCGTTTTTTGCTGCAGCAAGCGGCGCGATTCGGCCCGCAGGCTGCTGGAGGAAGCGCCCTTGAGGTCGCCCATGGTCACCGTCACGTTGTAGTTGCCCTCGGGCACATCGGCGGAGAAGTAGAAGGGCTTGTCGCTGGCCACGAAGTCGCCTTTCAGGGCGTCCTTGCCGCCGAGGTCGGTGCCCGTAACGGCGGTGCCGAAGTCAAAGCCAAAGCCCGCGGCGGCGGAGTAGGCCGCCGTGGGCAGCACCTGCTTGTAGCCGGGCGCCGCTTTGCCGGGCCCAAAATCAAACTTGAGGGCCGCCCCCTTCGCAGGCTGTGCCTGCGCGGTCAGCGTGGGACAAGAAACCGCTAATGCGGCGGCAAGGAACGTTTGTTTCATGTGGTCGGGTAGGATAAAAGCAGCTTTTGGTTTTAAAAGTACCGGCAGCTTCAGCGGGTGCTTCCCTGTACTGTCATGCTTGTCGGGTAAGGGCCGTGGGCCGCGAGGACCGGTGCTGCCTTACCCGCGGGGAACCCCAAAGTACAGGAGAGTGCGTGTTGGGGCGCCGGCTTACTTGCGGTGGTCGTAATATTTACACCGTTTTCACAATGGTCAATTGACAAACGGAGCCGTCCTGCTGAGCGCAGCCGCAGCATCTCTCCCGCAGTAGTAAGTAGTTACTCTCGCGGGAGAGATGCTGCGGCTGCGCTCAGCAGGACAGGCTTTTACTGGGCTTTTCGGAAAGTTTCTTAGTGCCCGCTGTTTTGTTCTTCCACTCAATCACCATGCCGCTTGCCCGCCGCACCTTTCTGACTGGTCTGGTTTTGGCGCCGTTCGCCCGGGCGTGGGCGGGCTTTTCGAGTGCGCGCCTGATTGATTTTCCGCGCAGCAGCTATTCTAAATTCAGCAAGCACCTGCGGCCGGTGGGCCGGGCGCTGGAGTTGCCCGATTACTACTTGTGGTGCAACTCGCCCATCTACGGGCCCGATGGCCGGGTGCACGTTTTCTTCTCGCGCTGGAACGCCCAGAAGGGCATGGGCGGGTGGATAAACGGCTCCGAAATCTGCCATGCCGTGGCCGACAAGCCCGAAGGCCCTTATGCTTTCGTGGAAACCGTGCTGGCGCCGCGCGGCCCCGGCCACTGGGACGCCACCACCTGCCACAACCCGAGCATTCAGTTCGTGGACGGTCAGTGTTGCCTGTTTTTCATGGGCAACGCCAACGGCAAAACCGACACCAAGCGCATCGGCCTGGCCACCGCGCCCACCCTCGAAGGCCCCTGGACGCGCCCCGACCAGCCGCTGCTGCTTCCCGGCCCCCCTGATGCCTGGGACGACCACTGCACCACCAACCCCGCCTTCATCAAGCACCCCAACGGGCAGTACTGGCTCTACTACAAGTCGTGGAATACCAAGGAATACGAGGACGCCAAGGGCAAGGAAATTCGCGGCAACCGCAAATACGGCCTCGCGGTGGCCGACAAGCTGGAAGGGCCTTACGTGAAATTCGACGGCAACCCCGTCATCGACTTCTCCAAGCAGGGCAACAACAAGCAGTTTGAAGACGCCTTTGTGTGGCGGCAGCACGGCAAATTCCTGATGCTGGCCCGCGACATGGGCGTGTACAACCAGGAAGTCGGCCTCTACCTTGAGTCGGAGGACGGCAAGGCGTGGAGCTTCCCCAAAATAGCCTACTTGCCCATCCGCGACTACGGCGTGCAGCAACCGCCCGCGCCGCCCAAGCTTAAGCGCTACGGCCGCCTCGAACGGCCGCAGCTGCTGCTGCGCAACGGCAGGCCGGAGTACCTGTTTTGTGCCTCCCAAGGAGGCGCAGCCATGACGGCCTCCTCGTTCATCCTGAAGGTCATGTAGCGCGGACTTTTAGTCCGCGCCGATACTTGCTCCGCACACATACTGCCATTCAACTCGCGGACTAAAAGTCCGCGCTACTTCCCCCACATGCTCCGCTACTTCCTAGTACTCCTGCTTTTCCTGCCGCGCCTCACCCGCGCCGACATCGCGCTGCCCGCACTGCTGACCGACAACATGGTGCTGCAGCAGAAGACCACCGTGGCGCTCTGGGGCTGGGCCGCGCCCGGCGAGGCCGTCACGGTAAGCGCGAGCTGGCAAAAGGGGACGCAAAAAGCCACCGCTGATGCGCAAGGCAACTGGCTGGTGCGCGTGCCTACGGGCAAAGCCGGCGGACCCTACACCATTGTCATTGAAGGCCAAAGCAAGCACACCATCAACAACGTGCTACTGGGTGAGGTGTGGCTGTGCAGCGGGCAGTCGAACATGAACTTCCCGGTGGCCAAGCGCGAGGGCTGGCGCACGGGCCTGCGCAACGCCGCCGAAGTCATTGCCCAAACCAAGTACCCCGCCATCCGCATGTTCACCGTGACGCAGAAAGTGGCCGATGCCCCGCAGCGCGACGTGCAAGGCAGCTGGGCCGTGTGCAGCCCCGAAACGGTAGGCGACTTTTCGGCCGTGGCCTACTTCTTCGGCCTAGAGCTTCACCAGAAGCTGGGCGTGCCGGTGGGGCTCATCCACTCGTCCTGGGGCGGCACTCCGGCCGAGTCGTGGACGCGCCAGGACGTGCTGGAAAGCACCCCCACGCTGCGCTCCATCCTCACGCGCTACGAGGCCGGCCTGACCCAGCGCCCCGCTTACGAAACCGCCCTGGCCGCCTGGAAAAGCGAAAAAGCCACCAATCCCCAGAGCACCCGTCCCAAGCCCGAAGAGCCGCTGAGCGCCACCAGCAACAAGTCGCCCGCCAAGCTCTACAACGGCATGATTCGCGGCCTGCAGCCCTACACGCTGCGCGGCGTAATCTGGTACCAGGGCGAAAGCAACGCTGAGCGGGCCTACCAGTACCGCACCCTGTTCCCGGCGATGATAGCCAACTGGCGCCAGGACTGGCAGCCCACCCTACCGTTCTACTTCGTCCAGATTGCCCCGCACAAGGGCCAGAACCCCGAAATCCGCGAAGCCCAGCTGCTCACGCTGCAAACCGTGCCCCACACCGGGATGGCCGTGACCACCGACGTGGGCGACTCGCTCGACATTCACCCGCGCGACAAGCTCACCGTGGGCCACCGGCTGGCCCTATGGGCCCGGGCCAACACTTACGGCGAGAAAAAGCTGGAGTACTCGGGCCCGCTCTACAAGGCCATGCAGGCGAACGGCCGCGAAGTCCGCCTCACCTTCGACCACGCCGACGGCCTGCAAGCCCGCGAAGGCGCCCTGCGCGAATTCACCATTGCCGGCCCGGACAGCGTGTTTCGGCCCGCGCAGGCCCGCATTGAGGGGCGCGTCGTGGTGGTGAGCAGCCCCGACGTGCCGCAGCCCGTGGCCGTGCGCTTCGGTTGGGGCAAGTCGCCCATGCCCAACCTGTTCAACGCAGCCGGACTGCCGGCTTCGCCCTTCCGCACCGACCAGTGGTGCACGCCCACTCAGGGCAAAAACTGACCTAAGCTCCGGAGCAGGAGAGTACACTCATGCCCCGTGCCTGCCAGCCGCTAATCCCCGCCCAACGCCGCTTGCTCATCGAGTGGGCGGCGTTGCTCCGTTTTGGCCAGTTCAGCCAATTCCTTAGTGGAGGCGGGGGCTAGTGAGCCCGGCGGATAGGGGCGAATTGGTGGGCTGGCGGCAAGCAGAAGGGTAGGACGTAGCCGAGAAATAGTGGGACTAAAAAATTCTGCGCTGGAGACCTTAAGCAGTAGTCTACAGGAGAGTAGGGGGGTAACGGGCCCATAATATTGGTAACCTCTCGCTCCCATTGCTCTGCCTTTTAATCAAAATCTCACCCACTCTTTTCCCTATGAAAAAGTCTTACACCTGGCAATGCTTCCGCCTGGCGGCGTGCTTGCCAATGCTCCTGCTAGCGGGGCCCGGCGCGATGGCCGCGGCCGCGCCCCCGGTTCGGCACGTAGTGGCCGACTGGCAATTGACGGGCAAGGTGACCTCGCCCAACGGCGAAGGCCTGCCCGGCGTAACCGTCGTAGTGAAGGGCACCACCCTGGGCACCACCAGCAACGCCGACGGCTCGTTCACCCTCTCGGTGCCCGAAACCCCCGGCACCTTGGTGTTTAGCTTCATCGGCTTTGCCACGCAGGAGCGGCCGTTCACTGGGCCCCAGAGCTTCACCATCAAGATGGCCGACGACACCAAGGCCCTGGAAGAAGTGGTGGTGGTGGGCTACGGCACCCAGAAGCGCGCCGACGTGACCAGCGCCATTGCCACCTTCGACGCCCGCAAGCTGGAAGAAAGGCCCATTGCCCGCGTCGACCAGGCGCTGGTGGGCCAGTTGGCCGGCGTGCAGGTGAAGCAGACGTCGGGCGTGCCCGGCCGGCCGTTCAGCATCCAGGTGCGGGGGGCGGGCTCCATCTCGGCCGGCAACGAGCCGCTGTACGTCATCGACGGCTTCCCGCTCGAAACCGTGGGCGCCAGCGCCAACGGCCGCTTCGGCAGCGGCAACCCGCTCGACAACATCAACCCCAACGACATTGAGAAGATTGAGGTGTTGAAGGACGCGGCAGCGGCGGCCATCTACGGCTCGCGGGCGGCCAACGGCGTGGTGCTCATCACCACCAAGCGCGGCCGCTCGGGCAAGCCCCAAATCAGCGTCAACTCCTATGTGGGGGGCTCGCGCGCGGCGAAAAAGCTCGACCTGCTGAGCGGCGAGGAGTGGGCCGCCCGCGCCACCGAAATCATCAACAACAACTGGGTGCGGTCGACGCCGACCACGCCGGGTGCCACGCCGCGCACGGCCGACCAAACCACGGCCCAGCGCCGCCAAATTCTGGGCCTCACGGGCAACAACGTGAACTCTGACCTGATGCTGGACGACCGCTGGGCCCTGCCGGGCCACCCGGGCCTGACCTACGTGGACTGGCAGGACGAGCTGTACCGCACGGGCATCAGCCAGAACTACCAGGTGAGCGCCTCCGGTGCCACCGACAACGTGAACTACTACGTATCGGGCAATTACAACGACCAGCAGGGCTTCGCGCTGGGCTTGGGGTATCAGCGCTTCACGGCCCGTGCCAACGTGAAAGTGAAGGCCAGCGACAAGCTCAAGTTTGGCCTCAGCATCAACCCGACGTACTCCGTTTCGAAAGACCCCGGCATTGAGGGCAAAGACAACCGCTTTCACCAGCTGCTCTCCCAAACGCCGATTGTGGAAGACTCGGCCGGCCTCAACACGGCCTACGGCAAAAACGAAGCCTACCGCTGGGGCGTGAGCCCCGCCAGCCCCATTGCGGTGATTAACGCCTACGAAGGCGACACCCGCAACTACCGCACGCTGGGCACCGTGTTTGGCGAATACCAGCCCATTGCCGGCCTGCGGCTGCGCTCCACGCTGAACTTCGACAACAACGAGTCGACCTCCACGGCTTACCAGCCGCCCACGCGCAACCTGAGCACGTCGCTGGCCAACGGCTCGTACGGCACCTACCGCCGCCAGACCTTCGTGAACGAAAACACGGCCACGTACAACAAAGTCTTGGGCAAGCACGATTTCTTGCTGCTGGCGGGCCAGTCTTACAATTTCGCCCGGCTGGACAACAACAGCGCGTCGTCGGTGGGCGGCTTTGTGAACAGCACCGTGCGCACGCTGAACGGCGCCGTGGCCATCTCGACCCCCGGCCCGACCGCGTCGCAGAGCGTGCTGCTGTCGTACTTCGGCCGCTTGCAGTATTCCTACGACGGCAAGTACCTGCTTTCGGCCAGCGTGCGGCGCGATGCGTCGTCGCGCTTCGGCTTCGAGGACCGCGCCGGCGTGTTCCCGGCCGTGTCGGCGGGCTGGCGCATTTCGCAGGAGCCGTTCCTGCAACAAGCCAGCTTCCTCAGCGACCTGAAGCTGCGCGCCAGCCTGGGCTACTCCGGCAACAACACCATCGGGGACTACAGCAGCATTGCCACGCTGGGCGTGAACAACTACACCTTCGGCGGCCTCATCGCCCCCGGCCAAGCCCCCAACAAAGTGGGCAACTCGCAGCTGAAATGGGAGCGCAACCGCACCGTGGACTTCGGCGTGGATTTCGGCGTGTTCAAAAACCGCATCACCGCCTCGTTCGACTACTACACCAAAAACAGCCTCGACCTGCTGCTGAACGTGCCCGTGCTTACGGCCGCGGGTTTCGGCACCAACCTGGAAAACATTGGCGAGGTGCGCAACACGGGCTGGGAAGTGGAGCTGAACACCCGCAACCTGGAGGGGGCCCTGTCCTGGACCACCTCCTTCAACCTGAGCCACAACGAAAACCGGGTGGTGCACTTGGGCCCCGGCGACGCGACCATCGAAGTGCCCAACGGGCTCGATACGCCCAGCAACATCCTGAAAGTGGGCCTGCCCGTGTACAGCATCTTCGTGGTGAAGCAGGACGGCATCCTCAGCCAGTCCGACATCGACCGGGGCGTGGCCCGCTTCGGCAACCAAACGGCCGGCGACGCCAAGTACGTGGACTTCAACAACGACGGCAAGATTGACGTGAACGACCGCCAGGTGGTGGGCAACCCCAACCCGACCTATACCGCGGGCATCACCAACACGCTGCGCTACAAGGGCTTCGACCTGAGCTTCCTGGTGCAAGGCCAGTACGGCGGCTCCATCTACTCGACGCTGGGCCGCGCCATCGACCGCACCAGCCTGGGCTACAAGGAAAACAACTTGGGCCGCGCCCGCGACCGGTGGTTCTCGGCCGAGAACCCCGGCGCGGGGGTGAAGGGCAAAGCCACGGGCAGCTTCGGCTTTATCCGCAACACCGACTGGCTGTACTCGTCGGACTACTACCGGGTGCGCACCATCACGCTGGGCTACGACCTGGGCCTGCTCGTCGACAAGCGCATCGCGCAGGGCGCCCGCGTGTACGTGACGGCCGAAAACTGGTTTGGCTGGGACGAGTACTACGGCGGCCTCAACCCCGACGCCCTGAACACCGGCAACACCGGCACCTTCATCTCGGGCTCGGACTACGGCGGCTTGCCGCTGGCCAAAACCCTGGTGCTCGGCCTCAACCTCACTTTTTAATCAGGCATGGATAAAGCGACAAAGAACCGTCCTGCTCATCTGGCGTCCGCGCAGGCGAAGCATCCCTCCCGCTTCGTTGAGTTAGTGACCCGAGCGAGCTGCTTCGACAAGCGCAGCAGGGCGGTTTGAAATAAGCTTTCCTTTTCAAAAAAATCCCATGAAAAAGATAATTCTTTGCTTGTCCCTGGCCGGTGCGCTGGTCGCGCTGGGTGGCTGCGAAAAGGACCTGGAGCAAACCCCGATTTCGAACGGCTCGGTGCCGGACTTCTACAAAACGGCGGCCGATTTCGACCAGGCCATGTCGGCCGTGTACAACTCGCTGCGCGGCTACCCCGACCGGGAAGTCATCCTCTCGGAGCTGCGGTCCGACAACATTTACGCCGTGAGCTCGATTGGCTCGCGCGACTGGGACCCGGTCAACAACTTCTCGGCCGCGCTGCTCGTCGTCAACCCCTACGTGGCCGACGCCTGGGCGTCGGGCTACTCGACCATCTTCCGGGCCAACACCCTGCTCGACCAGCTGGCCCAGAACGGGGCCGTCGCGGGCTCGTTGCGGGCGCGCTACGAAGGCGAAGCCAAGTTCATTCGCGCCTTCGCGTACTTCGACCTGGTGCGCAAGTTTGGCCGGGTGCCCGTGATTGAAAAGCCGCTCATTCCGCAGGAAGTGGCCAAAATTCCGCGCAGCGAGGTGCCGGCGGTGTACGCCCTGATTGAGTCCGACTTGCGCACGGCCATCGCCAGCCTGCCCGCGGCCTACACCGGTACGGGCGTGGGCGCCGCCGCCGGCGTGGGCCGGGTCACGAACGGCGCCGCCAAAGGCCTGCTCGCGCTGGTGTACCTCACCAAGTCGGGCCCCACGTACGGCATCAAGGGCCCCGGTTTGGGCAGCAACGAGTACGACAAAGCCAACGTGTTGCTCGACGAGCTCATCAATCGCAGCGGCACGCCCGTTTCGGCCCCTTACGCCCTGCAAGCCTCGTACGCCAACATTTCTTCGCCCACCAACGAAAACAACCCGGAGGTGCTGTTCGACATTCAGTACATCGCCAACGGCTTGGGCACGCTGGGCTCGTCGTTCATGAACGTGGTGGTGCCCGACGCCTACTACACGGCGCCCACGTTGCTGGCGTTGCCTTTTTCGGCGGGGTCGGTGGAAATCAAGCCCTGCTCCAACGACCTGAATAACGCGGCGTACGCCGCCAACGACACCCGCCGCGCCGCGACCATCCAGCAGGGCTACACCAACGCCGGCACCACCGATACCCGCCCCTTCTACAAGAAGTACCTGAACGTGGCCGGCAAAGGCAGCAACCGCACCGACTGGGCCACCAATTTTATTGTGATGCGCTACGCCGACGTGCTGCTGATGAAGGCCGAGTGCGAGGTGCGCGGCGTGGGCGGCACACCCGCCAGCGCGGCCGCCCGGCTCACCCCCCTGCGCACCCGCGCCGGCCAGCCGGCCCTCACCACCCTCACGCTGGAAAGCCTGATGGAGGAGCGCCGCCGCGAGTTTTCCGGCGAAAACCTGCGCTGGAACGACCTCATGCGCTCGGGCCTGGCGCTGACGACCATGAACGCCTGGGCCGCGCGCGAAGACGCGCCACCGCCCAACAACCGCATTCTGCGGCCCATTCCGGCCGAGCTGCTGCTGTACCCCGTGCCGCAAACGGAGCTGAGTTCGGCCCCCGGCCTGTACGAGCAAAACGACGGTTATAAATAAGGTGAAAGTGAAAAGTGAGGAGTTGATAGGGTACGCCTTTGACCCCTTTCTCTTAACGTTTGCTTGTCCGGTGCGCCCGGTTTTGGTGCTGCCTGCTTTGCGCTGGCCGGGCCAAAGCCGAGCGCAGCTGCGCCACCCGGCCCGACGCCAGCGGCGTCCGACCAGTGCTCACCGAAACGGTGTGGCTGGTTGGCGCCACCCGGTTCGACGCCGCTGGCGTCGGACCGGGTGGCGCACCGCACAGTACAGGACGGTTGGCACTGCCGGGGCAAGTTCTTTTGGTTCGGACCCTCTCTTCCCCGCGTCATGCTGATTCCTGCATTTTTCTTGTTCACGAAAGCACGGCGGCACGTCTGGCTGCCGCTAGCGCTGCTGTGGAGCCTGAGTACCGCCTGGGCCGCTGACCCCGCGACCGGCCGCCAGAAGTACAACTTCAACCCCGGCTGGCGGGTGCTGGTGAGCGACCCCGCGGGTGCCGAAACCACCGGCTTCGACGACGCCAAGTGGAAGGCCGTGACCTTGCCCTACGCCTGGAACGAGGACGAAGCTTTCCGGAAAGACATCAAGGACCTGAGTACCGGCGTGGCCTGGTACCGCAAGCACTTCTGGTTGCCAGCGGGTGCGGCGGGGCAGCGGGTATTTATCGAGTTTGAGGGCGTGCGCCAGGCCGGCGAGTTTTACCTGAACGGCCAGCGCCTGGGCCTGCACGAAAACGGCGTAATGGCCGTGGGCTTCGACCTGACACCGTTTCTTAAGCCCGCACCCGAGGACAACGTGCTGGCCGTGCGTACCGACAACGACTGGGACTACAAGGAAAAAGCCAGCGGCCTCGCCTACCAGTGGAGCAACCGCAACTTCAACGCCAACTACGGCGGCATCCCCAAAAACGTGTACCTGCACGTGATGAACCCGCTGCACCAGACGCTGCCGCTGTTCTCGACCCTGGGCACTACTGGCGTATACGTCTACGCCCAGGACTTTGACGTGGCCGGCGGCCGGGCCACTGTGGTAGCTGAGTCGCAGGTGAAGAACGACGGCGCGGCGGCCCGCACCTTCGCCTACGAAGCCACCGTGGCCGACAAGGACGGCAAGCTCATCGGTACCCTGCGCGGCCCCGAAACCACCCTAGCCCCGGGAGAAACCAAAACGGTGCAGGCCCGCGCCAAGCTCACGGGCCTAAAGTTCTGGAGTTGGGGCTATGGCTACTTGTACACCGTGAGCACCCGCTTGCTGGTCGATAAAAAGCCCGTGGACGAGGTGAAAACCCGCACCGGCTTCCGCAAAACCGAATTCGCCAATGGCCTTATCAAGCTCAACGGCCGGGTGATGATGGTGCACGGTTACGCCCAGCGCACCAGCAACGAGTGGCCCGCCGTGGGCCTGGGCGTGCCGGCCTGGCTCTCGGACTTCAGCAACGGCCTGATGGTGGAAAGCGGCGGCAACATGGTGCGCTGGATGCACGTGACGCCCTGGAAACAGGACATTGAGAGCTGCGACCGGGTAGGCTTGCCCCAGGCCATGCCCGCCGGCGACGCCGAAAAAGACGTGACCGGCCCCCGCTGGAACCAGCGCCTGGCCCTGATGCGCGACGCCATTGTGTACAACCGCAACAACCCCAGCATCATTTTCTACGAGGGCGGCAACGAGAGCATCAGCGCTGAGCACATGCAGGAATTGAAGGCCATTCGGGACCAGTACGACCCGCACGGCGGCCGCGCCATCGGCTCGCGCGAGATGCTGGACATTCCAGTGGCCGAGTACGGTGGCGAGATGCTCTACATCAACAAGAGCGCCGGCAAGCCGCTGTGGGCCATGGAGTACTCGCGCGACGAAGGCCTGCGCAAGTACTGGGACGAGTTTTCGCCGCCCTACCACAAAGACGGCGCTGGCCCGCCCTACAAAAACGCCCCCGCCGCCGAGTACAACCGCAACCAGGACACCCACGCCCGCGAAAACGTCATCCGCTGGTACGACTACTGGCACGAGCGGCCCGGCACCGGCACCCGCAGCAGCGCCGGCGGCGTCAACATCGTTTTCTCTGACACCAACACTCACTACCGCGGCGAGGAAAACTACCGCCGCAGCGGCGAGGTCGACGCCCTGCGCATTGCCAAGGACGGGTTCTATGCCCACCAGGTAATGTGGGACGGCTGGGTGGACCCCGAAAAGGCCCGCACGCACATCATCGGCCACTGGAACTACAAGGCCGGCGTGACCAAGGACGTGACGGTGGTTTCGAATGGGGAGAAAGTGGAGCTGTTTCTCAACGGCAAGTCCTTGGGCAGGGGCCAGCAAAGCCACCGCTTCCTCTTCACCTTCAAAAACGTGGCCTGGCAGCCCGGCACTCTGCGCGCCGTGAGCTACGACGCCACCGGCAAAAAGGCCAGCGAAGCCACGCATCAAACCGCCGGCCCCGCCGTGGCCCTGCGCCTCACGCCCATTACCAGCCCCGCCGGCTTGCGCGCCGACGGCACCGACCTCGCCCTGGTGCAACTAGAAGCGGTCGATGCCCAAGGCCGCCGCTGCCCCACGGCTCTCAACATGGTCAACTTCACCCTCAGCGGGCCCGCGGAGTGGCGCGGCGGCATCGCCCAGGGCCCCGACAACTACATCCTGGTCAAGAGCCTGCCCGTGGAAGGTGGCGTAAACCGCGTGCTGATTCGCACGACCACCACGGCGGGCAACATTGCCGTGAAGGCCAGCAGCGAGGGCCTGAAAGCCGCTACGGTAATCCTTAAATCTCAACCCGTGACGGTGCAGAACGGCTTGGCCACCCAGCTGCCCGGTACCGACTTACCGGTGAGCCTCAAGCGCGGGCCGACGCCTGCCAGCCCGTCGTTCACCGCCTCGCGCCTGACGGTGCCCATCAAATCGGTAACGACGAACTCCAACGCCGCCAATGCTGCCTTCAGCTTCGATGACAACGAGTTATCGGAATGGATTAGTGAGAAGAAGGACGCGCAACCCTGGATTGAATTTGCCCTGGCCCGGCCAGCGCCCATCAGCCAGGTAGCCATGAAACTCACCGGCTGGCGCACCAGCCAGTACCCGCTACGCATTTTGGTGGACGGCCAGGAAGTATTCAAGGGCACCACCGAGCGCAGCCTGGGCTACTACACCGCCAAGTTTGCCCCGCGCACCGGCCAGACGGTTCGCATTGAGCTGGAAGGCACCACCAATTCCCAAGACGCCTTCAACATCACGGAGCTGGAAGCCCCGAAAGTAGCCACTGCTGCCACCGACAAGGCCGGCTCACCCGGTACCCTCGGCCTGATTGAGGTGGAGGTATACGAAAAAGCAACGGGCACACCCGCCCAATAATGCAGCAAAACCAGCACGTCATGCAGAGCGCAGCGAAGCATCTCGCCCGGCGAAACCTCACCCCCGGCCCCTCTCCCGCAGAGAGGGGTGCCTGTCCCGAATCGTTGAACGCACCCCTCTCCGCGGGAGAGGGGCCAGGGGTGAAGTTTGCGGGGCTGCTCGTTCTGCTGCTTTCACTGGTAGCCGTCATCAGCTCAGCGCAAACCGCGCCGCCGGTATGGCACGGGCAGCAGCGCCAAATGCGCTACCGTCCCGAGGGCACTGATTTCGTCATCACCAACGGCAACAAGCGCTTCACGCGGTCCCTGTACGGCACCAACACCGGCTTCCGGGTAGAGGCGGGCGACTTGCCGGAGTTTGCACTCTACCTGCCCGGCATGGGCGGTAACTTGAAGTTCGGCCTAGTGGCCAATGGCCAAAGCAAGTGGCTGATAAATGCGGCCAACATCACGGCCCGCTACCGGCCTGGCGCCATGCTCTACGACATCACCGACCCGCTGCTGGGAGCCGGCCGGCTGCACCTAGAAGTGCTGGCCATGGCTGACGCCGAGGGCGTGCTGGTGAAAGCACGGTTTGAAAACGTGCCGGCTAATAAGGTGCAGCTGATGTGGGCCTTTGGTGGCGCCACAGGCAAGAAATTCAGCCGCGACGGCGACATCGGCGCCGACCCGGAATCCAGCTTTTACCTCAAGCCGGAATACTGCCGAAACAACGCGTTTGCGCTGAAGAAAAACGCCTTCACGCTCACCTACGGCCAGCCCGCTGCCGCTCCGCCAGACCTTTATCGCAACCTAGGCGTGAAAGAAGCCACGCCAGCCACCGCCGTAGGGCCGCCTCTCGCACCTAAAACGCTGGTGGGCATGGCGCCCCCGGCCGGCGAAATGCACGTAGCCGATGCCACGCAACAAGAGAGCCCACAGCAGCTTTGGGCCTCAAAAGTGTCGGCTACGCCGGTGGTGGCGGGTGCTGTTAAAGTCAGGGCAGGGGAGGACTTGTACTTCGCGGTGCAAGTGCCGAAACCGGCCAGTGCGCTGACTTACGCAGCCCTGCCCGCTGCCTTTGTTCGCGCGGAGACGGCTCGGCAAGCCTTGGCCAACCGCATCAAAGTGAGCACGCCCGACCCCTACATCAACACGCTGGGCGGGGCGCTGGCGGTGGCTTCGGACGCCATTTGGGAGGCGCCTTCCTACATGCACGGGGCCATTGCCTGGCGCATGCGCCTCAACGGCTGGCGCGGCGCCTACACCGCCGACCCGCTGGGCTGGCACGACCGCGCCGCCATGCATTTCCGCGCCTATGCCAAGTCGCAGCTTACTAGCCCCGAAACCGGCCCGCTGGTGATGGACACCACCCTGCACTTGGCCCGCCACCTCGAGAAGCTGGGTACCGCCGTGTTCAGCAGCGGCTACATCAGCCGCAACCCTAACGGCGACTTCCGCCCGCACCACTACGACATGAACCTTGTGTTCATCGACGAGCTGCTGCGCCACTTCAACTGGACTGGCGACCTGGCCTTGGCCCGCGAAATCTGGCCAGTGCTCCAGCGCCACCTGGCTTGGGAAAAGCGCAACTTCGACCGCGACCAGGACGGCCTTTACGATGCTTACGCCGCCATTTGGGCCTCCGACGCGCTGCAGTACAGCGGGGGAGGCGTCACCCATTCTTCGGCCTACAACTACTTCTCCAACAAGAAAGCCGCCGAGCTGGCGCAGCTGCTGGGCGAAAACGCGGAGCCCTACCGCCAGGAAGCCGCCAAGATTCACCAAGCTCTGAACGCCCGCCTGTGGATGCACGGCAAAGGCTGGTAAGCCGAATTTCAGGACGCGCTGGGCCTGAAGCAGCTGCACCCCAGCGCCGGCCTCTGGACCGTGTACCACGCCCTCGATTCGGAAGTGCCCGACGCCTTCCAGGCCTACCAGGCGCTGCGCTACGTCGATGTCGAGATTCCGCACATTCCGGTGCGAGCCGTAGGGCTGCTCGATGCGGGCTATTACCTGCTTTCGACCACCAATTGGCAGCCCTACGATTGGTCGTTGAACAACGTGGCCATGGCCGAGGTGCTGCACACCACGCTCGCCAGCTGGCAGGCCGGCCGTCCCGAAGAAGCTTTCCACCTCTGGAAAAGCGCCCTGCTCGAAAGCATGTACCTGGGCAGCAGTCCGGGCAATTTCCAGCAGGTTTCGTTCTACGACACCTACCGCGGCGAGCTGTACCGCGACTTTGCCGACCCCATCGGTATGGCCAGCCGCTCGCTGGTGGAGGGCCTATTCGGCATCGTGCCCGACGCCCTGCACGGCACGCTGCGCATCCGGCCCGGCTTGCCGCAGGACTGGAACGAGGCGGCCCTGACCATCCCGGACGTGGCATTCGACTTCCGCCGCCAGGGTTCGCGCGACACCTACACCATCACGCCCACCTTCGCTAAACCCTTGCGCCTGCAGCTTCAAGTGCAGGCTCGCACCACCGGCGAGACTACCGTAACGGTGAACGGCAAACCCGTGCAATGGCGCAATGTTGACACCGCGGTGGGACGACCAATTATCGAAATAAGCAGCGAGCCGACCGCCAAATACGTGGTCGAAATCCAGTGGCATGGCGACGCTCCGGACACCGCCACCACCAAAGCGCAATACGTGCCCAATGCCGCCTTGAGCACTCGTTTTGCCCACGCTGCAATCAGCAAAGTGTTTGACCCGCAGCAGGTGCTTCGCCAGCCCAAAACAACCACCAATGAGCTAACGGCCCAAGTCGCCGGAGAGGCGGGCGGCCGCACGGCTTTCGTGCAGCTGCGGCAAGGCGGCCTGACGTGGTGGGAGCCGCTGGCCATCAACGTCCCCCGCCCGGTAGCCGCGCCCCAAGTCGCTGCACCGGCTGCGGCGAAGTGGGAAAGGGTGGACTTGAGCTGCCATTTCAACGACCAGGTGACGCGCATCTTTCAGAACGAATACCGCTCGCCGCGCCCGCTGGGGCCCACGCTGCAACTGCCCACGCAGGGCATCGGCAACTGGTGCTACCCGCTCACGCAAGCCGTGATTGACGATGCGGGCCTGCGCCAGTTGGCCGACGCGAAGAATGAGCTGAAGCTGCCCGCCGGGGTGCCGCTGCGCACGCCTGGGGCCGCCGGGTCGAAAAACGTGCTGTTTGTGTCGCAGTGGGACAACTATGCCGACCGCGCCACCGTCCCGCTGGCCGGCCGCGCCACCCACGCCTACTTGCTTATGGCCGGCTCAACCAACCCCATGCAAAGCCAACTGGTGAACGGCGAAGTGGTGGTGACCTACACCGACGGCACCACCGACGCGCTGCCCCTGCGCAACCCCGAAAACTGGTGGCCCATCGAGCAGGACTACCTCAACGACGGCTTCGCCTTCCAAACCGGTGCCCCCCAGCCCTTGCGTGTGCACCTCAAAACCGGCCTCATCACCCGCGAATTCAACCAGTACACGTCCATCAAAGGCTTCAGCACCCGGGCCATCGACGGCGGCGCGGCCACGGTGCTTGACTTGCCCCTCAACCCCAAGAAAAAACTGCGCAGCCTCACCGTACGGGCCCTGGCCAACGACGTCGTTATTGGATTGATGAGCGTGACGTTGGCGCGTTGAACCTCACCCCCCGGCCCCCTCTCCAAAAGAGAGGGGGAGCCAAGCGAAAAACTAGAAAATAGATACAATGTTGAAAAACGAATTTCGAAAATTGTCAGGCTCCCCCTCTCTTTTGGAGAGGGGGCCGGGGGGTGAGGTCATCCGTCTGGCGCTCCTACTTCTCCTAGTCATTTCAGCCCAAGCCCAGCAGGCGCCTATCAATCGGCAGGTGGTGGTGGAGCGGCACAAGGTCGTGCTTACCAGCACCGATACGCTGGCTTCGCTGTCGGTGGGCAACGGCAAATTTGCCTTCACGGCCGACGTGACGGGCCTGCAGACTTTTCCGGCTTACTACGAGAAAGGCGTGCCGCTGGGCACGCAGTCGGAGTGGGGCTGGCACAGCTTTCCGAACGCCAAGAATTTCAAGTTTGGGTCGGCCATCCGCGAGGTGGACCTCAACGGGCGCAAGGTGGGCTACGCGGTGCAGCGCAAGGAGCCCGGCAACAAGGAAGCCGTCGATTATTTCCGCGAAAACCCGCACCGTCTGCAGCTCGGCAACCTCGGCTTTGTGCTGCTGAAAAAGAACGGCCAGCCGGCCACCATCCGCGACCTGCGCGGCATCCGGCAGGAGCTGAATCCCTGGACCGGGGAGCTGAGCAGCCGGTTTACGGTGGAGGGCACGCCGGTGCAGGTCGTCACGGTGGGCCACCAAACCCAGGACGCCGTGGCCGTGCGCGTGGAGTCGGAATTGCTGAAAAGCGGGCGCTTGAAAGTGGCCCTGCGCTTCCCGTTTCCCACAGCTGGCTGGTCCGACATGGGCACCTTTTACGGCAAGGAAAACCAGCATCAGTCGAGCATCACGAAGCCTCAGAAGAACAGCGCCGTGCTGCTGCATCAGCTTGATACCACCAAATACGTGGCCGCCCTGAGCTGGCAGCAGGCCGCCACACTGGCGCCCGGCCAGCCGCACGAGTTTGTGCTTACGCCGGGCAAGCAGGGCACTGTGCTGGAGTTCAGCTGCCGGTTTTCGCCGCGAGCCCAAGCGGCGGCCGTGCCCACATTTGCTGCCACGCGTGCCAGCAGCCAGCGGCAGTGGCCCGCGTTCTGGCGCAGCGGCGCGGCCGTGGATTTTGGCGGCACCGCCGACCCGCGCGCCAAGGAACTGGAGCGCCGCGTGGTGCTCTCGCAATACCTCACCAAGCTGCAGGGCGCCGGCTCGCAGCCGCCCCAGGAAACCGGCCTCGTGCTGAACAGCTGGTACGGCCGCCCACACCTCGAAATGCACTGGTGGCACTCGGCGCATTTTGCGCTGTGGGGCCGCCCCGTGCTGCTCGAACGCAGCCTCACCTGGTACGCCCGGCCCGACGTGCGCGCCGTGGCCCGCGGCATTGCCCAGCGCCAGGGCTACGAGGGCGTGCGCTGGCAAAAAATGACCGACCCCTGGGGCCAGGAAGGCCCGTCGTCGGTTGGTGCGTTTCTGATTTGGCAGCAGCCGCACTTCATCTATTTCGCCGAGGAAGCCTACCGCGCCCACCCCGACGCCGCCACCCTTAAACTGTACCAGGACCGGGTGAACGCCACGGCCGAATTCATGGCCTCGTACCCGTTTTATGAGAAGGACAAGGACCGCTACATCCTCGGCAAGGGTGTCATTCCGGCCCAGGAGCGGTTCAAGGCCGAGGAGACATTCAATCCCACCTTCGAGCTGGTGTATTGGAATTGGGCGCTGAAAACGGCCCAGGAGTGGCGCACCCGCCAGGGCCTGCCGCGCAACGCCAAGTGGGACAAAGTGGTGGCCAAACTCTCGAAGCTGCCGCAAGCCAACGGCGTGTACCTGGCCACCGAAAGCGCGCCCGATTCCTACACCAACCCCGAATTTAAAACCGACCACCCCTCCGTGCTGGCCGCCCTGGGCGTGATGCCCGCCACCGGCCAGCAGGACGCCGCCACCATGCGCCGCACCTTCGACCTGATTTGGAAGGACTGGAGCTGGGACAAAACCTGGGGCTGGGACTTCCCCATGACGTCCATGACGGCCACCCGCCTCGGCCTGCCCGACCGCGCCGTGGACGCCCTGCTAATGAAGGTGCAAAAAAACACCTACTTGCCCAGCGGCCACAACTACCAGGAAGACCGACTGCCCATCTACCTGCCCGGCAACGGCGGCCTGCTCGCGGCCGTGGCCCTCATGTGCGCCGGCTACGACGGCTGCAAAGAAGCCAACCCCGGCATCCCCAAAGGCTGGAACGTGAAGTGGGAAGGCCTGCAGAAAATGCCGTAGCGGCAATTCAGCCGCTAAGCCTAATATATATTAAAGGAGGAACGTCATGCTCATCTGGCGTCCGCGCAGTCGAAGCATCTCTACCTCAATGGTAAACCAGTCGAATGAATTGGACCAACTCTGAGGTCAATGTGCTGTAGCGCGGACTTTTAGTCCGCGAGTTGATATGCCTGCTACTCGCGGACTAAAAGTCCGCG
>NZ_DASVSI010000143.1:0-29329 GCF_036388155.1 Hymenobacter sp.
GCGAGATGCTTCGCTCCGCTCTGCATGACGGGCGTTTATGATTAGGCGGCAGCGGCGGTTTTCAGGGCCTGAATGAGCGTGTTTGGCGCCAGCCGAAGCTTGTATTCGTTGTACTTGAAAGCCTTGGCGCCTTGCATGGCCACGGCGGCAGCTTGCCGGAAGGTTTCTTCCGTGGCGGGCTTGCCCACCAGCGCCTGCTCGGCGGCCGCGAGGCGCCAGGGCTTGTGCGCCACACCGCCCATCGCCAAGCGCGCGGCTTTGATGGTGTTGCCGTCCAAGTCCAGAGCAGCAGCGGCTGATACCAGCGCGAAGGCGTAGCTGGCGCGCTCCCGCACCTTGTAGTAGCTCACGTGCTTGGTGAAGGGCCCGTCGGGCACGTCCACGGCCGTGATGAGTTCGCCGGCCTCCAGCGTGGTGTCCTTTTCGGGGGCGTCGCCGGGCAGGCGGTGCAGGTCGCCAAAGGGAATGCGGCGGTCGCCTTTGGGGCCGCTCACCAGCACGGTGGCATCCAGGGCCACCAGGGCCACGCTCATGTCGGAGGGATGCACGGCAATGCATTTGTCCGAGAAGCCGAAGATGGCGTGCATGCGGTTGATGCCTTCCAGCGCGCCGCAGCCGGTGCCGGGCTCGCGCTTGTTGCAGGGCATGGCCGTGTCGTAGAAATACGGGCAGCGGGTGCGCTGCAGCATGTTGCCGCCGGTGGTGGCCATGTTGCGCAGCTGGGCCGACGCCCCGGCGTTGATGGCCTGCACCAGCAGCGGCTGCCGCTCACGCACCTGCTTGTCGTCGGCCACGGTGGCGTTCAGGGCCAGGGCGCCGATGCGCAGGCTGTTGTTCTCGCGCTCGATTTTGGTAAGCGGCAGGCGGTTGATGTCGACCAGCTTTTGCGGGGCCATCACGCCGCGTTTCATCAGGTCGACGAGGTTGGTGCCGCCGGCAATGAACTTGGCGGTGGCATCCTTGGTCACGGCGTCGATGGCGGCCTGCTGCTTGGTGGGCCGGACGTATTGGAACTGGTTCATACTTTCTGCCCTCCGTTTTTCACTTCCTGAATGGCGGCCACGATGTTGGTGTAGGCGCCGCAACGGCAGATATTGCCGCTCATAAACTCCCGGATTTCCGCTTCCGAGTCGGCGTGGCCTTCGCGCACGCAGGCCACGGCCGACATAATCTGGCCCGGCGTGCAGTAGCCGCACTGGAAGCCGTCGTGCTTCACAAACGCGGCCTGCATGGGGTGCAGCTTGTCGCCGTCGGCCAAGCCTTCAATGGTCGTGACCTTTTTGCCGTCGTGCATCACCGCGAAGCTCAGGCAGCTGTTCACGCGCTGGCCGTCGACGTGCACGGTGCAGGCGCCGCACTGGCCGTAGTCGCAGCCTTTTTTGGTGCCGGTCAGGTTCAGCTGCTCGCGCAGCAAGTCGAGCAGCGTGGTGCGGGGCTCAACGGAGAGCTTGTATTTTTTGCCGTTGATTTCCAGCTTCAGCGGGACTTTTTCGAAAGCCGCGGCCACGCGTTCGTCCAGCTCGTGGGAAGCCGCTTGCACCACCGGGCCGGGCACCAGCGCCATGGCCGTGAGCACCGACGACTGCTTTAGGAAATTGCGCCGGGCCTCGTCGTGGTTGGCCGGCTGGTCAGGTTCGGGGTTTTCATTCATAACTATCGACGGGAAGTTGTCAGAGGGAGGAGCTTAGGCCGCCAAGGCCATGCAGAAGGCCGCTGGCCGGCCGCTTACGCTACTTCAGTATACGGAAAGATGCCGACACGCAGGCAGCGCGCCACCCAAAAATTGCAGGGTAATTCCGCTTTTTGTTCTAGTCTGAACCAATTGAGAATGTTTTAATCTGCTTACCCCCACTAAACTACTATTACTTAAGCCGTCCGGCAGAGCGCCGCGAAGCATCTTGCCCGCAGTCGCTAATCAGTTGAAGCACGCGAGATGCTTCGCGGCGCTCTGCCGGACGGCTTTTTTCGCTAATTGTCGGTGTGCCTTGACTGCCATCAATTCAGGATTGCGCCGTGGATTGGCGCTCGAACAGTTTTGACTTCAACACGATGCTTTCGCCGGGCAAAATGGACTTGCGCTTTCCTACACCTCGTAGCAAAATCTTGGCGGCTTCCTTATTGATTTCCTGGGTCGGCTAGGTGATGGCGGACAGCGGCGAGTCGAGCAGGGCGGCACTTTCCAGGTTGGAGAAACCGATAATTTTGACATCTCCGGGGATGCGGCGGCCCAGCTGCCGGCACACCTGGTAGGTGCTGGTGGCCAGGTATTACGGCAAGCCGACAGAATTGGCTGGTCCGCTCGTCTACCTGGCCACCAGCACCTACCGCCCCGTAACTGGCGAAACGGTGAAAGCAAACGGCGGCCCCGACGACCACCGCAGCGCGTACTCGAATTAGCACGTCCGCCTCTTTCAACAATACATTTGACCGTCGTGCCGAGCGCAGCCAAGCACGACGGCGACTACTTTTTACTAACTCAACTATGCCCATTATCCAAAGCTGGCGCTGGTACGGCCCCAACGACCCCGTTGGTCTTTCCGACATCCGCCAGGCCGGCGCTACCGACGTCGTCACGGCGCTGCACTACATTCCCAACGGCCAGGTGTGGCCCGTGGCCGAAATCCAAAAGCGCCAGGCCGAAGTAGCGGCGGCCGGCCTCACCTGGAGCGTGGTGGAAAGCGTGCCGGTGCACGAAAACATCAAAACCCGCACCGGTCAGTTCGAGGAATACATCGCCAACTACCAAACCAGCCTGCGCAACCTCGCGGCCTGTGGCATCTTCACCGTCACCTACAACTTCATGCCCGTCCTCGACTGGACGCGCACCGACCTGGCCTACGAAGTGGAGGACGGCTCCAAGGCCCTGCGCTTCGAGAAAGACGCTTTCGTGGCGTTCGACGCTCTGCTACTGAAGCGGCGCGGCGCCACCGAGGAATACACGCCCGACGAACTGGCCCGTGCCGAGGCGCGCTTATCCTCCATGAGCGAAGCTGAGCGGCTGCAACTGCAGCGCAACATCATTGCGGGCCTGCCCGGCAGCGAGGAAAGCTTCACGCTGGAGCAGTTTCAGCTGGCCTTGGATGCGTACCAAGGCATCGACGCGGCGAAGCTGCGCCAGCACTTGGTGCTGTTTCTGCAAGCCATTGTGCCGGTGGCGGAGGAAGTGGGCATCAACCTCGCCATTCACCCCGACGACCCGCCCTACCCCATCCTGGGTTTGCCGCGCGTGGTGAGCACGGCCGAGGACGTGGCCGCGCTGGCAACAGCCGTGCCTTCGCTGCACAACGGCCTGTGCTTCTGCACCGGCTCCTTCGGCGTGCGGGCCGATAACGACCTGCCCGGCATGGTGCGCCAGTTCGCCGGCCGCATCCACTTCATCCACCTGCGCAGCACCCAGCGCGACGAGGCCGGCAATTTCTACGAAGCCAACCACCTGGAAGGCGACGTGGACATGTTCGCCGTGATGCGCGAACTCGTGCAGGTGATGCGCCAGCGCCAGGTCAGCCTGCCCATGCGCCCCGACCACGGCCACCAAATGCTCGACGACCTGAAGAAGAAAACCAACCCTGGCTACTCCGCCATCGGTCGCCTCCGCGGCTTAGCCGAGCTGCGAGGCCTGGAGCTGGGCATCAGCCGCAGCTGAGAAGCCATAAGAAACCATAAACGGTCATGCTGAGCGGAGTCGAAGCATCTCTCCAAGCAAGTAATTATTTACTCGCGCAGTAGAGATGCTTCGGCTGCGCTCAGCATGACCGTTCTTAATTATACATGCGCTAAAACTTAACGCGCATCTGGGCTTTCACTTCGCCCCGCAACGGGCCGGTGATTTCCTCCAAGCCGGTGCCCACCGTTTGCTGGTTCCGGTAGCGGGTTTCGGCGTAGCGCAGCCAGAGCGTAATGGCGCGGTTTACCCGGATTTCGGCAATGCCGTAGATGCGCGTGCCCTGGCCGTAGAGCGCGGGCAGCGACACGGCCAGCAGCACGTCCTGCTCGTACACGTACTGGCGGGTGTCGTAGTCATCGGCGTCGAACAGGGAGTAGCGGGCAGTAAGCTTTAAGGTGCGGTTTACCTGGTAGCCTACGTCCTGGGCCAATACGTAACCCGCCCGCCACGCCAGGCCGGTGTCGTCGCGCAGGCGGGAGGCTTGCACGCGGGTACGCAGGCCCAGGTTGGCGCTGGCGGCGGTGTTGTAGTAGAACAGAATGCTTTGGCGGAGCTGCTCGCCGGGCAGCGGCACGGGCCGGACTTCGTCGCCCGAGGGCAAGTCGCGCGGCTTGAGGCGCTGGCGGAGCTGCACGTAGAGCACGCTGGTTTTGGACGGCGTGTAGGCTAGGCGCACGAGGGCGTCGTGGCCGTCGGTGGGGGCGCTGGCCCGGTAGCGCAGCCACGGGAAGCGGAACTGGTCGTAGTAGGCCGAAATTTCCCACTTGGCCACGGGGCGTATTTTCAGGCCGAGGTACACGCCGGTTTCGTTGATGTTGCGGGTGTTTTCGCTGAAGGCGTTGCCGTAGAGGGTGTGAAAGGTGGGGTCGTAATGGCGCACGAGCAGGGCCGCGTCCACGGTGGGGCCGAGGCTGGCGAGCAGGCCGTTCACGGTGCCCAGGCCGCCGCCGGTAGTGCGGGCCGTTTCGCCGAATAGCAGCAGGTTGCGCCACACGTAGCTGTAGTGCAGGCCCACGGCCAGGTTTTCCTTGCCGCTGAACTCGAAGCGGTTGTAAGGCTCGGCGCGCTTGAGCAGCGGGGTGCCGTAGTGCGTGAACACGCCGGTGGCCCCCAGGGCGAGGTTGCCGTTGCGGCTGGTGTAGCCCACGTTACCGCCCCCAATAGTTTCGGCCAGCTCGTGGCGGTTGGCCAGCTCCGAGGCCGTGCGGTGGAAGCCGGTATAGAGCAGGCCCGACGTGAACTCATCGAACTGAGCCAGCGAATCGATGCTTTGCTGCAGGTTGGCGTCCACGTTTTTGTGCGACGCAAACGCCGTGGCCTGCACCGTGGGCGCCACCTGCACGGTAGCCGCCCCACCCCGGAAAAACGTGTTTTCGAGCAATGACGAGTACGCCCGCACGCCCACCGACGAGCGCCGCAGCGTGGTAATGGTTTCGGCCCCCTTGCCCACGCCCAAGCCCGACGACAGCAGCAAGCCCTGCCCGAACTGCAGCTGGTAGTCGCCCAGCGCCAGCGCCTTGAGCCGCCCGCGCTCCTGCAGCAGGAAGTGCGCCGACACGTAGTCGGCCCCGAACTGGCCGTTTTTGGGGTTCCAGGTCAGCTGTTCGCCGGCGTCTTTCTCCATCGAGAAGCCCAGGCTGAAATCCTTGCTGTGGCTCACGCGGTAGCGGATGAGCATCTTGTCGGGCGAGCCGAGGTAGCGCGTGGTGGGCCGCCCCTGAAAAATGGTGGGCGGCGTATAGCCCTGGCGTTCCTGCAGCACCCGCTCGTAGCGTAGGTAGAGGGCGTTGTTGTCCTCGGCGGCAATGCGCTGCCACAGGCTGCCGCGGCTGCCGTTGGCACTGCTGCTGAGCACGCTCACGAAGGGCAGAATGCGGTTGATGGTGCGCAGGTCGTAGCCTTCGATGCTTTGCAGCTCATACACGCTCAGCAGTTCGCCGTTGGTTTCGCGGTGGCGCAGCAGGGTGGTTATCTGGTTTTCGCTCAGCAGCAACAGCGCCCGCAGCTCCTCGCGGGTGGCCAGGTTGAGGTTGATGGGCGTGGTGTAGTACTGCAGCAGGGTTTCGTACAAGTCCTCGTAGGGCACCTGGTCCGACTGAATTTCGGCGAATAATTCCTGCGTGAGGCGGTCCAAATCAGGCGGACGGCGAATGAAGTCTTGCGCTTTTGTCGAATGAGGAATGAGGAATGAGGAATGAAGAATTGCTACTGTAAGCAAAAGGCACCGCCCAGCGCAGTTTGCGGAGGAGATGGAAATTCTATAGCGAAGCCAAGTAGTGGCAGAAAGTAAGTTTTTTACCATGTAATAATTTAATTCTTCACTAAATCAGAACGCCTCGTTGTATTCAGGATGGCTCGCAGGATGCGGCAGACTTCTTCGCAGTCGTTGTGGACGCTATGGAAGGATTCTTCGGTCAAATACTCGGTGGCACGTAGCAGTTTTAGCCAATAGCTGGTCTCCCGAGCTTCCTTGTAGGCAATGCTGATTTTGGCTGAAAAATCAGCTCGGGATATGCCGCCAATGGCTTCTTCCACATTGGCGCCAATAGATGTTCCGCTGCGCAAAAGTTGTTTGGTTAGCACAAATTCTTGCCGGCTTTCGCGCAAAAACGGCACAGCTTGACTATCCGCACAGCCAAGCCAAAGGATTTATAAGCGACAACGTTCTCGCTACCCTCCTCGACTGTGCTGCAAGATTCGCCAGCTAATTCCTCATTCTTCATTTCTCATTCTTCATTAAGCGCAGCGCAACGCTGAGGTGCTGGCTGAAACCCAGCGCCTGCTGAAACGACGCCGCGTAGTCAATCTGAAAGCCACCGGCCAGCACACCCAGGCCGGCGCTGGCTTGCTCGGTGAGCGTGGCCAGGCCCAGCCGCGCCGCCAGGATGGGAACCGGGCGGTACTCTAGGCCGGCCTTGAAGTTGGCGTCGCGCTCCACGTCTTTCTCGGTTTCGACCAGCAGCACCACCTGTGAGCTGGGGCGGTAGGCCAGGCCGGCCTTGAGCACGGTGGGCACCCGCTCGTCCTGGTAGCTGGCCAGCTTGGTTTGGCTCAGGTTGTAGAGCGAGGCACCGAAGCTGAGCTTCTGGGGCACCACCTCGATTTGACCGGCCAGCGTGCCCAGCAGCACGCGCTTGCTGCCGAGGCCCTCGATGCTCACCTGCAGCATGTCGACGCGGCCGCCCAGGCTGATTTGGCCAAAGCGGTAGCCGTAGCCGGCGCCCACGCGGGTTTCGTTGTAGAGCGAGCCGCCGAAGCGCTGCGCTTCGAACGCCACTACGCCGTGGCGGGCCCAAGTGCGGGCCGCGGCGGTTGGGGCCAGGGTGGCATCTCCGGTGGCGGCGGCTGAAGCGGCGCGGCCCAGCGGCATGGCTACCGTGAGCGCCCCCACGTTGAGGGCCGAGCTGAAATAGCGGTTTTCGGCATAAAAGCCGACGGTGGGTTGTTGAATTTCGCTCAGGCCAGCGACATTATTGCCCATGCTCCACACCTCGCCGGCCAGCGCCACCGAGGCGTTGCCGAGCGCGGCGGCGCGGGCGCCGCGCGTGCCGGGGCCATTGCCTTGAGCTGCGGCAGGCGCGGCGGCCAGCAACCCGAAGAAGACCGAACTAAAGCAGAAAAAAGAAAATAAACGGGGTACACAGTGTTCCATGACCGGAAGGTAGCAGCTTAACAGCAAAGGGTTGAGCTCAGCCCCCGAATTATTTTGCCCAATTGCGCAGTTACCGGTTTCGGCACTGCTGCCGAACTTGCTTTCCCATGCCCCGCTCCTTCTCTGCCGCGCCCCGGCGCGAAACCGTACTCTATCGAAATCAGCCGCTCAGCTACACCCTCGTCTTCCGGTCGCGGCGCACCATCGGCTTCGCCGTGCGGCCCGACGGCAGCGTGCACGTAAGCGCCCCCGCCGGAATTTCGGCCGAGTGGGTGGCCCAACAAGTACTCAAAAGAGCCGACTGGATTCTGAAGCACCAAGCCACCTTTGCCAGCCGCCCCGCTCCTGTGCCGAGTCTGCGCTATCAGCCCGGTAGCCAGCAATATTACTTGGGCCGCCCCTATCCCCTGCGCTTCGCCGAAGCCACGCGGCCGGCCGTGGCGCTACTTGGCGAGGAACTGGTCATCAGCACCCCCATGCCACTCACCGAGGCCCAAACGGAGGCGCTGCTGCACAGCTGGTACGCCCGCCAGGCCGGGCCGCTCTTTGCCGAGTCGTTGGCGCGGGTGTGGCCCCGCTTCGCCGAGTTCAAGCTCACGCGCCCGACGCTGTCGGTGCGCCAGATGCGCACGCGCTGGGGCAGTTGCACGCCGCGCACGGCCCGCATTCGCCTCAGCCCCGAGCTGGTGCGCGCCCGGCCCGAATGCCTCGACTACGTGGTGCTGCACGAGTGCTGCCACCTGCTGGTGGGCGACCATTCCAAGGCCTTCTATGACCTGCAAACCCGCCTGCTGCCCGACTGGCAGCGGTGGAAAGACGAGCTGAACGCGCTGCCGAAGTGATAGTCGAGCTGGCTTAATTCACTTAATTCAAATAATCAGTTAGTGGGTTACCAGCTAAATCACGCCATGCCTGTTTGCCGTTCACTGAGTATCCACAAATGACTTGAGCCGCTTGAATAGCATTCTCAAACAAGAAACTCTGTTCAAACTTTAATTGGTCGACTTGCCGCATGAGAATTTTCTGCTCCAGTAGTCTCTTCCGCAAGGCAGCCCCAATGGATGACAGACTTTTGCGGTTTTCTAACATTGCTGACGAACCAGCACGCACACATAATTGCCGAGTGGTCGGGTTCCAATCAGCAGTAGCTTTAATTTCCGCCCGGTTGAGTAATAACACAAACTCAACGGTTTCTCCGGCCATTGGAGGCGCAGGCTCAGCAGGCGCAGGCGACTTCTGAACGGCCGTTTTCTTTAAGGAAGCAGGTTTTGTTCCAGTTGACTTTGTGGCGGTTTGAACGGGCGGTTTTGATGCGTTGTCGACGTCGGGAGCCACGCTAGTTCCCGTGAGAAACGCCTGCGCTTCGGCTGGAGTAATAGTGAGTGTCTTGGCCGCTAATAGTTGGACCATGGCTTGTGGCAAAGACGAAAAAGGTGGCAGCGACACCAGCTTCTGCGCATCGGGCAGCACGTCCTGCATAGCCCTCTCCTTTTTGCCCAGCATCAAGTAGGCTTCGGCTTTTTGGCGGGCCGAGTGGTTCAGAATGTTTTCGCGGTGCAGAAAGGTTTCTAAGTAGCCCGCTGCTTCCTCCAAACCATCTTCCAACAAATCGAATTTGCAAAAAAGCTTGTCCTTAAATTCGCCGCTGGTAAAGGAGAAGTATAACCGCCAGTGCCGCCCGTCGGTGATGACCGTAAACAGGGCGGTGTGGTCGCGGTTGTAGTCGCGCAACTGTTTCTCAACCGTGCTCAAGTCTGCCGCGAAGGCGCCAACCGCTTTGCATTCGATAAACACGGCCGTGCTCTCAAAATCGTGGGTGAACAGCGCCACGTCCACCCGCGTGTTGTCTTCCTTTTTGGTGGCTTTGAACTCGGTGTACACTTCTGTTGGATTCCAGATGTTCCACCCCAAAGCTTGCACCACCCGCGCCACCAATGACAGGCGCACATGTTCTTCGTTGTGGTATTCTTTTTTCGCCAAGCGTTGGCGAACATCAAGCAGTATTTCGTTGGTCATGCAGCAGGCAGTTGGCTAATTATTCGTAAATAAACTCAACAACAGTGCTTGCGCGTTGCATGTCAGCAGGATTGCTCATCTGCCCCGTGCTACGCAGCGGTTACCTTCGCTCCATGATTTCCCGGCTGTTTCGCGCGCTTTTTCTGGGCTTGGTGTGGTTTTACCGCCACTTCATTTCGCCGCTCACGCCGCCTAGCTGCCGCTATACGCCCACGTGCTCGGCCTACGCGGCCGAAGCCATTGGCAAATACGGGCCTTGGCGCGGCGGACGCCTGGCCCTGCGGCGCATTGCCAGCTGCCACCCCTGGGGCGGCCACGGCTTCGACCCCATACCGTAGCGGGCCGGTTTCGTATAGCCAAGCTTTACCCTCTGAACCCCGTTCAATGCGTTTTATCCCATTGTTGCCGGCCGCGTTGGCTTTGCTCCTGGCCGCGGCCTGCTCGCAAGCTCAAAGCGACGAAAAGGCCCTCGCCACCGACACTGCTCCGGCCAAAGGCAAAAAGAAAAAGAACAAAGAATCCCTCGAAGACCGCATGATTGATGCCGCCGTGCCGGGCCTGAGCCGGGTGGGCAGCCTGGGCGTGCCCGAAAGCTCAGGGCTGGTGCCGGGGCCGCAGCCGGGCACTTATTACAGCTTCGGCGACAACGGCAACTCGGCCACGCTTTACCTCATCAACGACGGGGGTAAGGTGGCCTCCGAAATCAGCATCAACGCCAAAAACCACGACTGGGAGAGCATGACCCGCAACCCGCAGGGCATGTACTTCATCGGCGACTGCGGCAACAACAACTCCGACCGCCGCAACCTGCGCATTCTGCGCGTCGACCCCGCCCAGCCGCAGCAGGTGGGCACCATCGCCTTCACCTACCCCGACCAAACCGAGTTTCCGCCCAAAAAGAAGGGCCGCAACTTCGACTGCGAAGCCACGCTGTGGCACGACGCCAACATCTGGCTATTTACCAAAGACCAGCAGGAGCAAACCAGCAACGTGTACACCGTGCCCGACCAGTCCGGCACGCACACGGCCAAGCGCGTCACCAGCCTCGCCATTCCCGGTCAGGTGACCGACGCGGCCCTGAGCCCCAGCGGCCGCCGCCTGGTGCTGCTGGCCCGCGGCGCCTTGTTTACCCTGGACGGCGGCTCCTGGGAGGAAATCCTCAAGGCCACGCCCAAGCAAGTAGAACTCACCGGGGCCGGCCAAACCGAGGGCGTCGCGTTTAAGGACGAAAACACGCTGCTCATCAGCACCGAGCAAGGCGCGCTGTACGAGTATGCGCTGCAGTAGCGAAGATTGCCAGGCGCCGCGGGGTCGGATTAGCGCTGCGGTCGGAAACGTGCTTTCCAAGCGAGAGGATTGCTTGCGGGGCAAAGAAACCGCAGAAAAGCCACCAACCAAGCTCGCCGCCGACTATTCCGGCACCCCTCCTGCCAACAGGCAAGCTGGTCTTGGGCACGATGCGAAGCAAAAGGCGTAGATTGCTATTGAAGCGGTTTAGGCAGGATGTCGCCTGCTGGTCCGACGCCCTAAGCGTCCGACCGGTTGTCGGTCGACGGCCGATGGAGTGTCGTGTAGACAGCAGCCAGTCAAACGCTTAGAGCGTCGGACCGAACGGAGCCAACATGCCAGACAGCTTGATTGATAAACATATTAATATCAGTTAGCATGGCTCAGAAGCTGGTTTGGGTCTTGTTGTTGTCCGGATTCGGCGGCCGGGCCTGCGCCCAACACGAGGCCGACACGTGGTACTTCGGAGACCGGGCCGGCTTCAGCTTCCGGGCGGGTTTGCCGCAGGTGCTGCTCGATGGCCAAACGACGACTTACACCAGCGCCGCCGTGGTTTCGGACCGGACCACCGGGCAACTCCTGCTCTACTCTGACGGAGCCAGGGTGTGGGGCCGCGACCACCGCGTACTGCCGAACGGCGACGGCTTGTGGGGTTCTTCCTTCCCCGCGGCGCTGCCGCCGCCTGCCTCCTACGCCACGCAAAGCGCGCTGCTGGTGCCCGTGCCGGGCGATACGGCCGGCTACTACCTGTTTACGCTGCGGGCTGGCACCAAGGTAGCGGCACCGCCCATGCCGGCGCGGACCTACGCCAGCTCGCTCGCCTATTCACTGGTGGACCTGCGCCGCAATAATGGGCTGGGCGACGTTGTTCCGACCACCAAAAACCGCCGGTTGGCCACGGGGCTCAGCGAAAAGCTTACGGCCGTGCGCCACGCCAACGGGCGCGACTACTGGGTGGTGTGCCACGAATGGCTCAGCAACGCGTTTGTGGTGTACCCCGTGACCGTCGCCGGGGTCGGGCCACCCGCCCGGTATGCCCTGGGGCCGTCCCAACCAACCGATACCACCCACACGGGTTTCCAAGAACAGGCAACCGGCACGCTGCAAGCCTCGCCGGACGGCCGGAAACTGGCCTGTGGCACGTTAACCACGTCTGACAGCAACCCTCCGTCGTTTGGCCTCTACGACTTTGACCCCGCGACCGGGGCCGTGGCGCACTACGTCAACCTTGGAACCTTGCGCGACGCCTACAGCCCGTGCTTTTCGCCCGATAACTCCAAGCTCTACGTGCCAAACTTTGGCCGGACCCCGGACGGCCGAAACTACAACTGCATCAGTCAGTTCGATTTACGGGCCGGCGACGACGCCGCAGTTGCCGCGTCCGGGCAAAGCATTGTGGTCAACAATCCGGCCACCAACGTGAGCGCCACGCAGATGTCCCAAGTTGTCTACCAGTTCCAGAACGGGCCCGACGGGCGCATTTACGGGGCCAGTGGCTACCGCAGCGGTGGCCCCAACGAACAGTCCGGGGATGCGGGCAACGTGTTTTTCGTCATCGGCCGGCCCAATGCCCGCGGCTTTGCCTGCGAAGTTCGCGCCCAGCGCTTCGACTTTGGGGGGCGGTTTGCTCCCCCTGCCCTGCCCAACTTCATGCAGCACTTCTTCAATGGGTTGGAACCCCGCGCCGGTGCGACGTGCGCGCCCGCGGCGGCAACGCTGTACCCCAATCCAACCACCGCCACGTTCCGGGTGCAAGTGCCCGGCGACTGCCCGCAACCCTATCAGTTGACGCTATACGACGCACTGGGCCGCCGGCTACTCGTGCGGCCGGCCGCCGAAGCCAGGCCGGTAGAGGTGGCGGGACTCGCGGCGGGCTGGTACGTCGTTGAACTGCGCTTTGCCCAGCAGGTCGTCATTAAAAAGCTCGTTAAACTATAAGGCTCGCGGCGGAGAAGGATGCTATAGTAATTCGCGTTCGAACAGGCTAAAACCAATTCTTAACCCGAATTAATCCGAGCAATCATCGCCTGCCAACCAGCGGAAAAAGCGTTATTTCACGGCACGGGGCTCTACCGTACCGGCTTCCTTTTCTTCCAGGTCCCGCGGGGCGTAGCCGTGGGGGTTTTGCGGGTCTTTGCCCGCCCGCCACAGCACCCAGATGCCCACCAAAATTAGCGGCAGGCTCAGCAACTGGCCTTGGTTGAAGAGGTTGTTGTCTTCAAAAGCCACCTGGTTTTCCTTCAAATACTCCCCCAGGAAACGCTGGGTGAACAGCAGCACTACAAACAAGCCGAACAGCAGGCCGCGCGGCGTGCGCTCCTTGGTGCGGTTCCACATGGAGTAAAGCAGAATGAGCAGAAAAATGCAGAACAGCGCCTCGTAAATCTGGGTGGGGTGGCGGGGCACGGCCACGCCGTTTACCAGGTGCTCAACGTCGCGGGGGAAGATGAAGGCCCACGGCACATCGGTGGGTTTGCCCACAATTTCGGAGTTCATCAGGTTGCCCGTGCGAATGCAGGCGCCGCCCAGCGCCACCACAATGACGATGCGGTCGAGCACCCACAGATAGTCAAACTTGTTATTGCGCGCAAACAGCCAGCAGGCGAACAAAATGCCGATGGTGGCGCCGTGGCTGGCCAGGCCGCCCTGCCAGATTTTGAACACCACCATGGGGTCGGCCACCAACGCTTCGAAATCATAAAACAGCATGTGGCCCAGTCGCGCGCCCACGATGGTGCCAATGAGCATGTAAATGGTGATGACGTCGACCCACTGCGGCGATACCCGCTCGGAGCGGTAAATGTGGTTCAGAATGAAGGTACCCACCACGAAGGGCAGCATGAAAAACAGTCCGTACCAACGTAGCGTGACGGGCCCCAAGTGGGCGATGATGGGGTCGACGTTCCAGAAAATGGCGGCGAGAAAAGGCAGCATGCGGCGCGAAAGTGAAATATGGGGTTAAAGGTACTCAGCCCCTCGGGCTCGCCGCCGTGTGCACAAGGCCACAACCGCGGTGCCAACGAGTTTCGGCAGAGCCGGGCAGGCAGGCCCAGCCACCAAATGGGCCACGGAAACTAGCGCGGTGCTACCCGGGACGGCTGATAGCCGGGGCCACCCGCGGCGGCGCTGCCGGCGCGCAGCCCCGGCCCGTCGCCGCTGAGGCTCAGGACCAGTGCCCCCAGCAGCGCGGCGTAAGCCGGCCGGCGCAGCCAAGCAGGCAGTAGGTCTTTTTCCGCCGAGGTTTTGGCGGCGAGGCGGGCTTGCACCCGGCCGTAGAAAAATGGCCGGGGCTGGGCTTTGGGCTGGCGGTGCAACTGGCCCAGCAAGTCGTGCCAGGCTTCGTCGGTATCGGGGCGAACGGGGAAATCAGCCATGACGAAAATGGGGTTGCAAGTGGTGACGGAGGGTTTTGCGGGCCCGAAACAGCAGCGACTCCACGGCCGGCACCGTGGTGTCGAGCACGGCCGCGATTTCCTCGTAGCTCAGCTCCTGCTCGTGGCGCAGGGTGAAGGCGACCTGCTGCGCGGCGGGCAAGCGGGCAATGTGGTCGAGCAAGAGGCGTAGCTGCTGCTGGCCTTCGAGCAGCGCCAACGGGTGCGCGTGGTTGGGCGCATCATGCAGCACATCGTTCCCGAAACCCAGCAAGCTGGTAAAGTAGGCAAAGCGCTTTTTGGCCCGGGCCCGTCGCAGATTTTTGAGCGCCCGCGACGTGGCCAAGCGGTACAACCAAGTGCTCAACGCCGCCTCGCCGCGAAACCGGCCAATGGTCTGGTAAACCTCCACAAATACTTCCTGGGCCACGTCTTCGGCTTCTTCCGGCGAGCGCAACAGGGAAAGCACCACCCGGTAAATACGGTCTTGGTAGCGCTCGACCAAGGTTCGAAAGGCTGCCTCGCTGCCCGACTGCAACTGCGCCACCAACGCCGCTTCGGCCGCTTCCGCTGGGCTGGTGAGGCAGGGGCTGGCCGGCGGGTCATCGGCCAGCAGCAAGGGAAAGGAATACGCCACAAAAACGAAGCAGAAGTGCTGGTGAAGAAGTGTTCCAGCATCGGCTGAGCAGGAACTTCAATGCATTAGGACCCAACTACCGGGCAAACTTGCGCAGGGTCTAGCTTTTTTTCACGTTTAGAAGCGGTTTAGGAAGTCGGCTCTGCCCGGTCCGACGCCCTAGGCGTCCGACCGGTTGCCGTCCGCGCCGCCTGGGCCGCCTCCCCGTCCCCTTTCAACGACAACCGGTCGGACGCCTCGGGCGTCGGACCGGCAAGCGACACGCTTCTTAGACAACCACTCATTGTAGCGCCAGCAAGCCCTACAGCCCCGCCAGTTCCTCGCTGAAACCGCCGCTGAGGATGGGGAAACGCAGCCAGGAGCGCGGGTCCACATTATAGTCGTCGAGGTGGAAGCTGGGGGCATAGCGCTCGCGCTTCCACTGGTTGCGGCTCCAGAGGCTGTAGAAGCGGCGCACGTAGGTTTTCAGCTGTTCCTCGTCGAAGCCGGTGCCCTCCCCTTCCAGCATGGCCAGCACCTGCTTGGGGCTGAGCCGGTCGTAGAACGCCAGGCGCTCGATGCGGTTGAGCAGGGTGTAGGGCATAAGGTCGCGTTCGTCGGTTTGCTTGTCCTCCAGCGGGCGCAGTTCGGCGGTGGGCTGCAGGGCGTTCACGTGGCGCAGGGCAGCGTAGCCCAGTTCAGCCTCGGCCCAGCGCAGCCACTTCTTCACGAAGTCCTTGTCCACGCCCGCAATGGGCGAGATGCTGCCGGCCGTGTCGCCGTCCATGGTGCAGTAGCCCACGCTGGCCTCCGAACGGTTGGAAGTGGTGATGAGCAGGCAATTCTGCACGTTGGCCAGCAGCCAAATGGCCGGAGCCCGCACCCGCGCCTGAATGTTCTGCAGGGCCAAATCGTCGGTTTTCCAGGTCAGCTCCCGCTCCAGCGCGCCCTGGATTTTGCCCACGTAGCCGGTCACTTCCTCGTCAATGGTCCAGTTGTGAAACCGGGCCCCCAGGCTGTCGGCCAGCTCCTTGGCCGAGTTGAAGGTGTCATCCGAAGAATTGACGGTGCCCTGGTAGGCACAGGTCAACAGCTGCCGCACCAGTTGCTGGTTATCGGTGAGGGGTGACGCAGCCGTGGTGGCGGGTGCGGCTTCTACTTGTTGTTCGGCTTTGCCGCCGGCGCCCTCCTGCTTGACCACCGTTTCGGTGTTGGGGAAACAGCCGCTGCGCTGTTTAAATAGCTCCAGCCCCAGCTCTTCCACGCCCAGCCGCACCATTTCGGCCACGCCCACGGCACAAAAGCAGGAGTCGGCCCCGCCGCTCAAGCTCAGCACAAACCCACGGCTGCGGGCCTTGCGCAGGTAGTCAAACAAGCCCAGGCTCATGGCTTGGTTTAGCTCCTTGTACTCGTCGGGTGCGGGCAGCGGCACAATGTCGACCGCCGGAGCCAATTCGGTCGCAAAATCCACGTCAATCGACTCCAAATCGACTTCCTTGAAACTCAGCAGCTGGTTGCGCACCAGCAAGTGCCCGTTGCGCGCCACCAGGATTTCGCCGTCGAAGATGATGCGGCCCGACTCATTGCCCAACAAGTTGGCGTAGAGGTAGGTGCAATTGAATGTCCGCGAGGCCTTCATCACCAACTGGTAGCGCACGTCGGTTTTGCTCATGGCAAAGTGACTGGCCGAGGGGTTCACAATCAGGTCTACCTTGCCCATGAGGCGGCAGGCGGGGCGCACGTTATTGGGCCGCCACGCGTCCTCGCAAATCTCGAAGCCGAAGCGCACGCCTTTGTGCTCAAAGGTGAGGTCGCCCAACGGCCAGGTTTCCCCGTCGCAGGTCACGGTGGTGGTTTCGCCGGCCAACCAGGGCACGAAGAAGCGCGTCTCGTAGTGCACCCCGTCGTTGGCCAGAAACTGCTTGGCCGCGAAGCCCAGAATCTCGCCGTCGCGCAGCACCGCCGCCGTGTTGTAGGTGCGGTGGTTGAGGCGCACCGGCAGGCCCACCACCACGCAAATCCCCTGCGTCCAGGCCCGCACCTGCTGCAAGTGAGCGAGGGCCGCCTCGGGCATCCAGTTGCTCAGAAACAGGTCCTCGCAGCCGTAGCCACTCAGGCACAATTCGGGCAGGCACAGCAGCTCCACCCCGCTCTCTTTGGCCAACTCAATGGCCGTGCGGATGTTGCGGAGGTTATTCTCCCAATCGATGGGAATCTGGTTGAGGGCGGCGCCGGCAATACGCATGGGAAGGGGAAAAGGAAGAAAACGGTTTAGCTAAATAACTCGAAATATCCCCCGCAAGTTGTTGCACGGGGCCGCTAGCGGCTCAGTTCGGCCAGCAGCCAGTCGCGGGTGGCGGCGCCGTTGGTTTGGGCCACTACTTCCAGGAGGGTATCGGTGTTGCTCACGTGGCGGGCGGCCACGGCGGCCAGCAGGCGCACCAATTGCGCGGTGCCCAGGCGCTCGTGCAGCGCGGCCAGCACCACGGTGCCCTTGTTGTACACCACCCGGCGGTGCATCGGCCGGGGGTATTTCTGGTAGTCGAAGCCCCGAATCGGGGGCGCGTCGCCCACGGTCGCGGCGCGCTTGGCCAGTTCGGCCTGGTAGCCGGCCTCGTCGCCGGTTTGGCGCAGGTACAGCAGGCTCGAATACGTGGCAAACGCCTCGTTGAGCCAGTCGTTGTAGTCGTGTACGCCGCCGTAGCCCCACCACTTGTGGCTGATTTCGTGGGCCAGAATCAGCAGCGCCTCCCGGTCGGTGGCCACGTCAAAGTCCGTGTAGGTTATCACCGTTGCGTTATCCCGCAGGCCAAAAGCGTCAGCGTTGGTGCCCGGCAGAAAGATGGAAAAGTGCGTAATCGGGTCTTGTTGCCCAATGGTGCGGTTGTAGAACGCAACAATGCCTTCGGCCTTGCGCAGCAGCACGGTATCGGTTCGGGCCAACGCCGGGCTGGTTTTCGCTATCCGAACCAGCGGGGCGCTGGCCGAAGTCAGCTGCTGAAACTGCCGGCCCACCATCGCCGTGATTTCAATGGCGCTGGCTTGTCCCCGAAAAAACCACTTGCCGCCCCCCTGCCGCCGCGCCATCGCGGTGCTGAGCACCTGGTAAGGGGCCGGCGCCGTCACTTCCAACTCGTAATTCACCTCTTCGTATTCGCAATAGGGCCGAAACGGCAGCCAATTGGTGTGGCCGCTAAACACCATCCCCTGCTTCGTAAAATACGCCTTGCCCAACGTGCCCGTGTAGGTCACGCCGACCTGTCGCGCCCGGCGATGTGCAGCGGTGGCGTAGCGCACCATCACCCGCTGCAGCGTGTCAGCGAAGTAAGGGTAGTAGGCCCGCCCCAGGCGCTGCGAAGTTGCGCCGGGGCTGCTGATGCGCCCAATTTTAAACCCCCGATTCACGTTCAGCGCGATGCTGGAGGCCGTATCCGTGGCCGGCAGCGTGAAGGTGTAGCGGCAGGTAAACGAGTGCGTCGAAGGCTCCACCCGAAGCTGAACCCGCACAATGGGCGCAGCGCGGCCCACGAGGGGCGCCGCCAGCAGCAGGCTCACCAGAAACACCAGATTCTTCATGCAGTAGAATATTTGCTCCCACAAGGAGCGTAGCTGTAGAAAGCAACGAAAAAGAAGATTTTATCAGCCAACGCCCAGTGCTTGCAAAGCCCGTTCGGCCGCCAGCTGCTCTGCCTGCTTCTTGCTGAGGCCCATGCCGGTGGCCACTACTTCCTCGTCGAGCAGCACCGTGGCCGTAAACTCCATCATGCCGCCGGGTCGGGCTTCTCCCGCAATGTCGTAGCGCAAGGTTTTGCCCTGGCGCTGGGCCCATTCCACGAGCTTGCTCTTGAAGTTGGCCGTGGTGGTGGTGAGGGTGTGCACGTCGACGAAGCCCTTCACGAGCCGCGTCAGGATGAATTTTCGGACCGTTTTATACCCCAAATCCAGGTACACGGCGCCCACCAGGGCTTCCAGCGCGTTGCCGTTCACGGAGCGCGAGCGGGCCGCGCGGCCCTGCCCCGCATCCAGCTGCACCAGCTTGTCGAGCCCGAGCTTCAAGGCGATGTTGTTCAGGCTTTCGCGGTTCACAATGCGCGAGCGCATCTCCGTGAGGAAGCCCTCCTGCTCGTAGGGATACTTTTTGAAGAGGTATTCGGCCACCACCGTGCCCAGCACGGCGTCGCCCAGAAACTCCAGCCGCTCGTTGGTTTGGTGGCGGCCCATGGCCGGCTGCTGCCGCACCGCCGAAGAGTGCGTAAACGCCAGCCGGTACAGCTTGGCGTTCTTAGGCGTCTGGCCCGTCACGATGGCCACGGCTTGCCGAAACGCCTTATCAGAAGCAAAAAACCGCGAAACGAAACCGAGCAATGGAAGGAATGCTTAACAAGTGGCCGAAAACTTGGGCAAAGGTAGAACCCAGGCCCGAAGAACGCCTGCCTAAAAACTTAGAGGGCTAAATTCATCCGGGCAGAGCACGCCCGCATTCCAGCAGGTTGCCAAACCATAAAACCATAAGAACGTCATAAAACAAAAACGTCATGCTGAGCGCAGTCGAAGCATCTCTCCCGCACATTTAGTGTTGGAGCAGAGATGCTTCGACTGCGCTCAGCATGACGTTCTTAGTAGTTCGTCAACTGACGGCAATGGCCTACAGCTTGCGGAAAATCACCGACGTGTTGTGCCCGCCGAAGCCGAACGTGTTGCTCATGGCCACGTTCACCTCGCGCTCCTGCGCCACGTTGGGCGTGAAGTTCAGCTCTTGGTTGATTTCCGGGTCGGGCGTGTTGAGGTTGATGGTTGGCGGCACGACGTTGTGCTGCATCGCCAAGATGCAGGCCACCGCCTCCACGCCGCCGGCGCCGCCCAGCAAGTGGCCGGTCATGCTCTTGGTCGAGGAAATATTAAGCTTCTTGGCCGCCTCGCCAAACACGGTTTCGATGGCCTTGATTTCCGCCCCGTCGCCGAGCGGCGTGCTCGTGCCGTGGGTGTTGATGTAATCCACCGCCTCTGGCTTGATGCCGGCGTCGCGCAAGGCGTTCTGCATCACCAGCACCACGCCGGAGCCGCTGGGGTCGGGCGCGGTGATGTGATAGGCGTCTGACGACATGCCGCCGCCAATCATCTCGCAGTAAATCTTGGCGCCGCGCGCCCTGGCGTGCTCGTATTCTTCGAGGACGATGGCGCCGGCGCCCTCGCCCAGCACAAAGCCATCACGGTCCTTGTCGTAGGGCCGCGAGGCCGAGGCCGGGTCGTCGTTGCGCTCGCTCATGGCCTTGAGGGCGTTGAAGCCGCCCACGCCCGATTCGGTGATGGCCGCTTCGGAGCCGCCGGTCACCACCACGTCGGCCAGGCCGAGGCGGATGTTGTTGAACGCCGCGATGATGGCGTCGTTCGACGAGGCGCAGGCCGAAGTCGTCACGAAGTTCGGCCCACGAAAGCCGTTTTTGATGCTGATGTTGCCCGACGCGGAGTCGGCAATCATGCGCGGAATGAAGAACGGCGAGTAGCGCGGCGTGCCGTCGCCCCGCTCAAACTGGAAGCATTCTTCCTGCAGCGATTTCAGCCCGCCGATGCCGGAGCCCCAGATAACGCCTACGCGGTCCTTGTCCACCTGGCTGCCCTCGGCCAGCAAGCCGGCGTCGGCAATGGCCTCGTCGGAAGCAATGACGCCGAACTGCGTGAACAGGTCCATCTTCGGCCCCTGCTTGCGGTCGAAGTAATCGGTCATGTTATAGTCCTTGACCTCGCAGGCGAAGCGGGTTTTAAACTTCTCGGCGTTGAAGCGGGTGATGGGCGCGGCACCGCTGGTGCCCGTGCGCAAGCCTTCCCAGTAAGCCGGGGCGGTGTTGCCCAGCGGCGTGATGGCCCCAAGGCCGGTAACAACAACCCGTCGGATGGACGACATAAGCAAGCGCCAGGGGCGCGAAAGATGAAACGGGATAAAACGGCAAAACCGGCCGGCGGCGGGCCGGCCGGTATGCGCAGAACTTTAGGGGTTATCCGGGACGAAGCAGAAGAGCGGGTAAAGGTGGTCGCGCAAGCGGCTGGCTCCGGATAACTGAAAACTACTTGGCGTGCTCTTCGAGGTAGCTGATGGCCTGGCCCACGGTGCCGATGTTCTCGGCCTGGTCGTCGGGGATGCTCACGTTGAACTCCTTTTCGAACTCCATAATCAGTTCGACGGTATCCAGTGAGTCAGCACCCAAATCATTGGTGAAGCTTGCTTCGGGGGTAACTTCCGAGGCTTCAACGCCCAGTTTATCAATAATAATGGCCTTTACTTTTTCTGCGATTTCAGACATTTCCGTGGGGTTTAGGGAAAACTACGGCGCAAAGTAACGAGAGATTTTCCAATCAACCCACGGCCGCGCTTTTGAATTGCGGGTACAAGATTATGGCGGTGGGACTCGCGGCCGCCTCGCGCAGGCCGTAGCTTTGCCCCCGCCCGCTGGCGGCACGCCTCCCTTTGGCTATTATGAAAACCTTCACCCTGGACGTTGAGTACGAGTGCGACTTTTCCCTCTTCGGGGTGGTGTCGAGCACCCGCGACTACACCCTGGCCTGGACGCTGAACCGGGCTTTGCGGCTGCGGCTCATCAAGCAGCCCGAGCTACTGCTCAACTTACTGAGCCGGGGCCGGCTCGTGTTCACGCACTACCTGCACGCCACCGAAACGCTCACCTTCCGCCTGTTGCGCAACCGCTCCATTGCCCCGTCCAACCTGAAAAAGCCGTTCCTGGCCCCGGACATTAAGGAGTACGACTACCTGCTGGCCGTGAGCAACGGCAGCGGGGCCCTGGGCGACGAAGAGCTACTGCAGAAGCTTACTGGCTTGGAAGCCGTGCAGTACGTATGCCAGTTCGACCCCAACTCGCTCAAGTACAAGGAAAACCTGATTTTGTGAATCGAGCATCAAACTTCCCTCCTCACCAACCGAAGGTCAGCGCAGCTAAGGAGGAGACGTTGGCGCGAAGCGACAACTGGGGTGGTTAGGGGCGTTAAACTTCGTTTGCGTTCGTATTAAACAACTTGCATTCCAGTTAAATTAAACGACTTTTGCGCAAAGCTGGTCTGCTTGACCTAAGCTCCCTGTTAACCCATACGCCCGCAACCACCCCAGCCGACGCTTCGCGCCGGCGTCCCCTCCTTGGTAAGGAGGGGAGTTTTTTTGTTCTGACCAACCGCCTTATGGAAAACCGCACCACGTTCAACAAGACCAAAATTGTGGCCACCGTTGGCCCCGCTTCCAATACCTACGACCGCCTTGGCACGCTCATCCGCGAGGGCGTCGACGTGTTTCGCCTCAACTTCTCGCACGGCTCCTACGAGGACCACCTTTCGGTCATCAACACGGTGCGGCGCCTGAACAAGGACATGCGCACCTCTGTGGGCTTGTTGCAGGACTTGCAGGGGCCCAAAATTCGCCTCGGCGAAGTAGAGGGTGGCGGCGTGGAAATCAAGGCCGGCGACAAGCTTAAGCTGGTGTGTGGTGAAAAGGAAGTCAGTACGGCCACGCGGTTGAGCACCATTTACATGGGCCTGGCGCGCGACGTGAAAGCCGGCGACATGATTCTCATCGACGACGGCAAGATTGAGTTGAAGGTGCTGGCCACCGACCGCGACCAGGAAGTGGAAGTGGAAGTGGTGTACGGCGGCCTCGTGAAGCCCCGCAAAGGCATCAACCTGCCCGACTCGGAAGTTTCGGCCCCGAGCATGACCGAGAAGGACATCGAAGACCTGCAGTTCGGCCTGGCCAACGACGTGGACTGGGTGGCCCTGAGCTTCGCCCGCAAGGCCGACGACATTCGTTTCATCAAACAGCTCATCGCCGACTCGGGCAAAAACACCCGCGTGGTGGCCAAGATTGAAACGCCCGACGGCCTGCGCAACATCGACGAAATCATCGCCATCACCGACGCCGTGATGGTGGCACGCGGCGACCTCGGCGTGGAAGTGAAAATGGAAGAGGTGCCCATGGCCCAGAAGATGATTATTGCCAAGTGCAACGCCGCCGGCAAGCCCGTCATCGTGGCCACCCAGATGATGGAATCGATGATTACGGCCCCCCGCCCCACCCGCGCCGAAACCAGCGACGTGGCCAACGCCGTGCTCGACGGCGCCGACGCCGTAATGCTCTCGGCCGAAACCGCCGTGGGCGCCTACCCCGCCGAGGTGATTCGCTCCATGGTGGGCACCATCCTGAGCGTGGAAAGCCGCAGCCCGCAACTCTTCCACAAGTGGTGGCCCATCGACGCCAAGGGCGCCAACTTTATGGCCGACAGCGTACTGTCAGCCGCCTGTCACTTAGCCAAAAACACCGGCGCCAAGGCCATTACCGGCATGACGCACCAGGGCTACACGGCGTTTCAGCTGGCCAAATACCGTCCAAAAGCCAACATTTTCATCTTCACCGACAACCGGCCCCTGCTCACGGTGCTGAGCTTGGTGTGGGGCGTGCGCAGCTTCTATTACGACCGCCTCATCAGCACGGACAGTACCATTGTCGACCTGCGCTACGTCCTCACCACCACCGGCCACCTCGAAGCCGGCGACCTGTTCATCAACACTGGCGCCATGCCCATCCAGGAGAAAGGCAAAGCCAACATGGTGAAAGTGAGCGTGGCGTAACGCTTTAACAAAATAATTAATAGGAAAAATCCCCCGCAACTTGAGTTGCGGGGGATTTTTGTTGATAAGAGAATGCTATTCGTGGTGCAGCTTCCAGGTGGCCGCCGTTCCTTCTGTCCCGGTCAGGTGCAGCAGGTATAGGCCCGTTGGCCGCCCGGCCAGCGGCACGGCCACGGCGGTTTGGCCGGCGGAAACGGAAGTCCTCCACACGGTGCGGCCCAGCGCGTCGGCCAGGCGCAGGGTCTGACCGGGACCCGCTGGCCGGGTGAGTGTGAGCGTGGCGCTTTCGGCGGCGGGATTGGGGTGCAGCGTGGCCAGGGCTGCGGCCTGAGCAGCGCGGGTGGGCAGCAGGTCGGCAAATTCAACGAACGACCCACAAACCAGCGGCGTCCCTGTGCTTCTGCGGTAATAAATCAGATTGGTTTGATAAGTCCCCACGTCGCCCATTCCCGGATTGGGGGTGAAAGATTGCCACCATGCCAATGCGTCCAAACCGGTTGCATAGGTAGGCGCCCCGCCAAACCCGGTTTGGTAATACACGCGTTGGTACCGTAGCACGCTGCCACTGGCAAGGCAACTGCCGCCCGAAGCAGGTGCAATGCCCAAACCCATAAGTTGCGGGGGCTGGGGTGAACCCGACCCGACAGATGCGTATTCACCGGTCAGCAGCGGCAAAGCCGGGTAGGCCGCCGAGCGCCCGGTCGCCAGGGAAAAAGCCAAGCGCCCGGTACTCACAGGCCTCACAGATACGCTGGGCACCGGATTGCAATTAGGACCACTGTAAAGTGATTTATCCTTAACCTGTTCCCGGTAGGTGAATACTAGGCTGTCGGCACGCTGTTGGCGCGTGAGAATGCGGCGCAGTGTATACGCTTGCGTGCAAGCACCATTGAAGTAGCTAAAAGGTTCGTAAAAATACCCCAGCTCGTCGCCGGGCTGCATGGTAAACAGGGCCAGAGGGCTGTAGGGCGACTGCAGCAAGGGCACCGGCAAGGCGCCCACGAGAGGGGCACTAGCCGGCGTTCCGACGACGGCGTTGCCCAGCCAAGGCGACGCTTCAATCAACCCGTGAGCGCGGCTGACAACGAACGAGATAAGCGGCGAGCCGGTAGTGGCCGTGCCGCTGTACACCTCAACCGTGGCGACAGAATCCTGTACTCCGGGCCGAACGGCTTGCCAATTGCGGGTGCGCAAAATACCAGTTAGCAACGGGCTGGTGCTTGCCGCCCAGGTTTGGCCCACGGCCACGAGCGGGTAGATGCGCAAGCTAGCCGCATTCTGCACGTTGGGCTGGGTGTCGCTTTCGAACACGTAGAAGCTTTGCCCCGGAGTCCAGCGCACCCGCGCCCCGAATAGGTTGTTACGGCTCTTGACGTATATGCCGCGCCCGCCGGGAGCAGCAGACCCCAACCGGCGCATCAGCCGGTTGAAGGCGTACACCGAATCGCCGGTGGAGGTTTGGTACGCCGAGTCTACCCGCAGGGTGTGCATCAGGCCGGAACCATCGCGCAAATCGTAGCTATAAATCAGACCCGGCCGAAACGGCCGCCACGGCTGTTGCGCAGTGGCTCCTAGGGCGCCAAAAAAGAATAGCGCGGCCAGTAGCGGCCGCATCCAGCGGTAAGCGTGTTCCATAGAGGGCAATGGGCGGTGAAATGGTGCGCTTAAGGTACGTATTCCTACCTGCGTTTTGCTATATAGAAGAGGTCAAACGCAAGAAGCCCCACTCGTTTCCGAGTGGGGCTTCTGTGTAGAGCGCGAGACCAGACCTTGGGGCGGCGCAGTCTGGCCTCGCTAAACTCGTAGTCGCACTAGAGCGCGTTAACGAGCTTTGTCAGCTTGCTTTTGTTGTTAGCAGCTTTGTTTTTGTGGATGATGTTCTTCTTGGCCAAACGGTCCAACATCGACGACACCTTCTTCAGCAGCTCCTGAGCGGCCGTTTTGTCGGTGGCTTCGCGCAGGCGCTTGATGGCCGTGCGGGTGGATTTGTGCTGGTAACGGTTCAACACGCGCTTGGCTTCGTTGCTGCGGATGCGTTTGAGGGCCGACTTATGGTTTGCCATGAGCAGGAAATATATAGGAGCGTTATGCTTGAGTTCTGTGTTTGGGAGGGCAAAGGTACGAAACGGCTCACCACTTTCAAACCGTATTGGCAAAAATATTGAGTTCAAGCCCCTTTGGCGTGCGAAAGCGCGTTTGCACGAGCCTAAAATTAGTATGCATGCCGATTACTACCGAACTTTACTATCTGTCCATCCCACCCAGCGCGCCGTTTCCCTTATTCATCTTATCGCGCTATGCCCCTCGTCTCTAAGCCTGCTTACCAGCCGCCGTTCTATTTATTCAACGGCCACTTACAAACCATTGTGCCCAGCCTGTGGCGCACCGTGCCCGACGTTGCCTACCAGCGCGAGCGAGTTGAACTGCCGGACGGCGACTTTCTAAACCTAGATTGGAGCCGCCTGCCCGAAATGCGGCCCACCGATGGCTTAGCCATAGTGTCGCACGGTCTCGAGGGCGACGCTTCGCGGCCCTACGTGCGGGGCATGGTGCGGGCCCTCAACCGCGCCGGCCTCGACGCGCTGGCCTGGAACTACCGCAGTTGCGGCGGCGAGATGAACCGCCTGCTCCGCTCCTACCACCTCGGCGACACCGACGACTTGGACCTGGTGCTGCGCCACGCCTTGGCCACCGGGCGCTACCGACGCGTGTACCTCGTGGGCTTCAGCGCGGGCGGAAACGTAACGCTGAAATACCTGGGCGAAGACGCCTCCCGCGTGCCGGCCGAGGTGCAGCGGGCCGCAGTGTTTTCCGTGCCCACCGATTTGCGCGCCAGCTCGGTGCACATCGGGCGCCTGCAAAACCAAGTGTACATGCGCCGTTTCCTGAAGTCGTTGCGCCTGAAAGTGCGGGCCAAAGCAGAGTTGCTCCCTGGCCAAATTGACTTAGCTGGCATTGAGGAACTTCGCAACTTCGAGGAGTTCGACAGCCGCTATACGGCGCCCATGCACGGCTTCGATTCAGCCGACGCCTACTACCAATACGCCAGCTCCGGGCGCTATTTGAATGGTATTCGGGTGCCCAGCTTGCTGGTGAACTCACAGAACGACCCGTTCTTGCCAGCCTCGTGCTTTCCGCGGGAGACGGCCGCCGCCTCCCCCTTTGTCTTTCTGGAAACGCCCCCTGACGGCGGCCACGTAGGGTTTGCTGAAAGTAATGGGGAGTATTATTCGGAGCGCCGCGCCGTGGAATTCCTCACCGCGGAGGTACCGGCGTAAGCCATGCCTCGGCGTCATTACGAGCGCAACGCGGCAATCTGTCCTCTCTTAGCGCCCATCTTTTTAGTATGACATAGCTAGAGTTGTGGCACTATTAGGCTGGTCGCTAAGAACCGGACGGATTGCCGCGGGCTATGCCCTCGCAATGACGAGAACGGCTACTTCGCGGCTACGAAAACGACCTTTTTCGTCTCGTAAAACTCCTCGCTGAAGAAGTCGCCGAGGTTAGTCACTTTCGCCTTTAGGCCAGATTCGGCGATTTCCTCGGTCAGGTCACCGCCTTTTAGGTAGTAGAGGCCACTGCCTGGTGCGCCCTGGGGCTTGAAACGGTTGGCAATCCAGGGGTAGAAGGTGGCGAGGCGGGCTACGGCTCGGCTCACCACGTAGTCGTATTTGGGTCGCACTTGCTCGGCGCGGGTTTGCTGGGCCGTCACGTTGTCGAGGCCCAGTGCGGCGGCCATGAACTGCACAGCCCGAATTTTCTTGCCGATGCTGTCGACCAGATGAAACTGTACTTCCGGAAACATAATGGCCAGCGGCAAACCGGGCAGGCCCCCACCGGTGCCCACGTCGAGCACGGCGCTGCCTTTGGCAAACTTGACGACTTTGGCAATGCCCAGCGAATGAAGGACGTGCCGCTCCACGAAATTGTCCATGTCGGGGCGCGACACGAGGTTGATGGCTTCGTTGGTGGCCCGGAACTCAGTCTCCAGTTGCTGATACAGCTGAAGCTGCTCGGCAGTGAGTTCCGGGAAGTAGTGCTGCAGGAGGTTCATGGATGCAAAGTTGCACTCAGAACGCCATGCAGAGCGCAACGAAGCATAACGCTCGGGATAACTAATTACTTGCAGCACGCGAGATGCTTCGCTGCGCTCTGCATGGCGTTCTGAGTGAATTGCTATGACAGTTCCACAAAAAAGCCCCGACTTGCGCCGAGGCTTTTTTGCTTAGATAATCTGTTTGGTGTGCTTCACCATGTCATAGAGCAACTCGCGGGCGCGGTGCAGCTGGGCTTTCACGGTGCCGAGCGGGGCTTTGAGCTCGGTGGCAATTTCTTCGTAGCTGAGCTCGTCGAAATAACGCAGGCTCACGAGGCGCTGGTATTTGTCGGGCAGGCGCGACACCACGTGGCGCATGATTTCGATTTTCTGGTTCCGCACGGCGTGTTCGGCCGGGTTCAGGTCGTTGTCGCGGAAATCGATGGTGATTTCGTCGCCGTTGTCCACTTTGATGGCGGAGTCAATCGACATGGTTTTGATTTTATTCTTGCGGATAAAATCAATGCAGTTGTTGGTGGCAATGCGGAACAGCCAGGTGCTGAAGGCATACTCTGGGTTGAACTTGTGCAGGTTGCGGAAGGCCTTGGCAAACGCCTCGATGGTGAGGTCTTCGGCGTCGTCCTGATTACGCACCATTTTGAGCACCACGTGGTACACGGGCTTCTTGTAGATGTGCATCAGCTCGGCGTAGGCTTTCTCGTCGCCGTGGTCCACGGCGGCGCGAATCAGCTTGAAGTCGTGCTTGGCTTTGGCTGAAAACTGCTTTTGAATGTCTTGGTTGTTTACTTCCATCGAAGAGTGCGATTGAGGAACAGCGAGATTCCCAGGGCAAGGTATTGGAAAAAATAAACCACGTCGAGGACGGGCAGCAACCCGACGTTTACGGGTTGGTCGAGGCGCCGGCTCAGACGGGCATACACGGCACTCACGAACAAAGTTCGGAGAACACATACCACTGCCAAAGGTACCCAATTGTTTGGGGAAAATGCTAGCACAGCAGTAGTAAGGTAGTAGAACACGTTGCTTAGAACGAAGGTGCCAACCCGCATTCGGTCGGCCAAACGGTAGGCCCGACCGGCCGACAAATGGCGACGTTTTTGATGCCACCATACGGCCCACGTGGCCGCGGGTTCGCTAAGCGTGTGGGCGGGCGGGTCGGCCACCACGGCCACGCGCAGGCCGTTGCGCATGGCGTCCTGCACCAGCAGGTCATCGTCGCCGGAAAGCTGCCGGATGTGCGAGGCAAACCCCTTCGTGACCGTGAAGCAATGGCGCGAATACGCCAGGTTACGGCCCACACCCATGTAGGCCCAGCCGCGCCAGGCAAAGCTTAAATATTGGGCGGCAGTGAGCAGCGTTTCGTAGCGAATGAGCTTATTCAGAAACCCGGGCGCTTCGGCGTAGGCCGAAAAACCCACCACCACGTCGGCCGGGGCGTGCTTTGGCGTGGGGGCAAAGCCGCGCTGCATGAGGCGCAGCCACTGGTTGGTGGCCGGAATGCAGTCGGCGTCGGTGAAGAGCAGGCGCGCGTGGCGCGCGGTTTTGATGCCCAGAATTAACGCAAACTTTTTGGGTGCGAAGCCGCGGGGCGTGCTGGCCACGCTCACCAAGCGCACACGCTCGTGGTAGTACTGAGCAAGCTGCTGGGCGTAGAGAAAAGTCTCGTCCTCGCTGCGGTCGTCGATGAGAATTATTTCGAAGCCGGCCGGATAATCTTGCTTGAGCAGCAGCGGCAGCAGGCGGCGCAGGTTGTCGAGCTCGTTGCGGGCGCACACCACGATGGATACCGGCTCGTCGTCCGGTCCGGGCGCGTCGGCCGGGGCCTCGGGGGCGCGGCGGGCGAAGGGCCAGAAGAAATAGGCCGCGTAGAACAGCTGCACCAGCACACTCGCAAGCAAAAGCCAGAAAAACGGGGAGGCGGGTACTGGAAAGTGCAACGGTGCGGCGGCGTGAAGGGGCCGGCAAAAGTACGGGACGCCGGGCGGGTGGGGTATCTTTGTGGCAGTAGCGCGAACTTTGTAGTTCGCGTCCCCGCGCCATT
>NZ_DASVSI010000144.1:0-55009 GCF_036388155.1 Hymenobacter sp.
ATCTCGCGTATGGTAGTAATCCAATCGACAGGATTAGCTACACAGTCGAGATGCTTCGGCTGCGCGGACACCAGATGAGCATGACGTTCTGGTTTTACGTGCTAGCGTGTCTTCTGAGTAAGCGGCCCGGCTGGCGGCGCAGCTTTATTAACGAGTCCGAACTGGCAGGTCTTCCAGCTGCGCGTAGCTGAGTTTCCAGGCTTTGTCGGCGCCTTTTTTCCAAAGGAAGATGTAGTTGCCTTCGCCGATGCTGCCGGGCTGGCCGGGCGCGGGGGGCAACACGTCGACCGAGAACGTACCGGCTTCGTAGGCGGTGTTGGCGTCGGTGGAGGAGCTTACTACGCTGGTTTTTAAGCTGCTAATAGTGGGCATGGTCTCGTTCACCCATTTCTGGGAAACTTCGCCCTTGCCTTTCCAGTGCACGCTGCCTTGCACGAAGCTCACGTCTTCGGCGAGCAGGTTGCTGACTTTGCCGGAGTCTTTGTTGTTCCAAGCACCAATAAACTCTTGGTTGAGGCTCTGAATGTTCACCGCTTCGTCCGCTTTGGTGCAAGAAGTAAGCGTAGCGGCCACGAGCAAACTATACAGGAGGGCTTTCATGATTCGAAAGAAAAGGTAAAAAGAAAGTAAAAGTATTCGGCTTCAGCAAGTAGTGCTATACAGCCCAGAATGCATAAACCCCGAGCACGAGGCCCGGGGCTTAGCAGTCAAGCGTTTCGGGCAATTACCAGCTCTTGCGACGGTACTCCGAAGTCCCGTAAGGATGCGCAGCGTTGCCGTAAGCGTCGTTGGGCAAATAGGCGGCGCTGGAGGCCGCGTTCGAAGCTACTAGGCTGTTAACCGGCATGGCCGTGGCTTGGGCGCTGGCAGCGTTGGACTTTTTGCTGGCGTTGGCACGGGCAATGGCGCGGCGGTACTCAGCTTCGCGGGCAGCGGCGGCGCGGTTGGCGGCCGCAATGCGGGCCCGCTCCTTCTGCTTGTTGTCGATGTGTTTGCCCACACCGTAGCCGATGGCGCCACCGGCCACGCCGCCGACAATACCGCCCACGGGGCGGTTGCGCTTGTTGATGATGGCACCGGCGGCGGCCCCGCCCAGACCGCCGATTACGGCGCCTTTGGCTTGCGGGCTCCAGCCTTTGCGGTCCTGGGCCTGAACCGAAGGAGTGCTGAAAAAGGCGCTGAGCAGCACCAACAGGCTGAGGATATATGGGAGCTTTTTCATGACGTGAAAGTTGATAAATTGAACGGATGGAATCGGCTGTGCTGGTTGGAAAGACAATTAGCGTGCCATCAACCCCATCCTGTTGGCCATCCTAACGGTGGCGCTTATCCAAAGTTGGCCGCAGCCCGACGAACCGGGTTAAAAACTCGTCCAACCCTGTGCCTGCAACGGCACAGCCTGGCCGGCCTTGGTCACCAAATTGGCACCGTCTGCCTTTTCGGTGAGGTGGCCGATGATGGTGATGTCGGGGTGGTTCTTGAGTTTGTCGTGGTCGGTCACCGGCACGGTGAAGAGCAGCTCGTAGTCTTCGCCTCCGTTGAGGGCACAGGTGATGGGGTCGAGGTTGAATTCTGCGGCGGCTTCCAGCGACGGGTTGGCCAGGGGCAGAAACTCGGTAAACACCCGGGCCCCGGTGCCGCTGGCGGCGCACAAATGCAGCACTTCCGACGCCAACCCGTCCGAAATATCAATCATGCTGGTGGGCCGGATGCCGCGCTCCCGCAGCTCGTGCACAATGTCGAGCCGGGCTTCGGGGCGGAGTTGGCGCTGCACCACGTATTCGTAGTTGGCCAGTTCGGGCTGCATTTCGGGGTCGGCCAGGAAGGCTTGCTTTTCGCGTTCCAGCACTTGCAGGCCCAGAAACGCGCCGCCCAGGTCGCCGGTCACGCAGAGCAAGTCGGTGGGCTTGCCCCCGCTGCGGCGCACCGCCTGGCCGGCCGGTGCCTCGCCCAGCACGGTCACGGCCAGCGTGAGGCCGCCGCGGCTGGCGGTGGTGTCGCCGCCCACCAGGTCCACGTTGTAAGCCTCGCAGGCCAGGCGCATGCCCGCGTACAGCTCCTCAATGGCCTCCACGGTAAAGCGCGTCCCCGCCGACACGCCCACCACCAGTTGCGTGGGCAGCGCGTTCATGGCCGCCACGTCCGACACGTTCACGGCAATGGCTTTGTAGCCCAAGTGGCGCAAGGGGCAAAACGATAAGTCAAAATGAATGCCCTCCACCAGCAGGTCAGTGGTCATCACCACCTCATTACCCGGCGTGGGGGCAATAATGGCCGCGTCGTCGCCGATGCCGAGCACTGTGCCAGGCTGGCGCGTGCTGGTGCCTTCCTGCAAACGTCGGATGAGGGCAAATTCGCCAATGGCGGTAAGAGGCGTCAGGTTAGCCATAATCAATGAAACAAATGAATGGAGTAGGGCCAGCTACGTTGGCCGGGCCGCAAAAGTACGCCCGTAGAATAAGCAGGGAAGTGTGCAGCAGTTCGTGTACACACGTTTCACCCTTGCCCCTGCCGAGTACGACCCGGCAGGAATGAGACGCCTCGCAGGCAAGAAGCTCCGATTCCGCTTAGCAGGAAGGGCTTTTTGCTCACTTCACTGGCCACACGCCCTAGCTAACATCAGAACAGAGTAGAGACGCCTACTTGCGTCTCGTCGTCGAACGATGACACTTACGGAACCCAAACGGCGCGGCCGACAAGACGCAAGTAGGCGTTTCTACCCCAGGAGAGCGAAAACGTAGTCTCCCGCCCCTTCTTCGTCACACTCAAAAAGAGCAGCTCAGTGCCTTAAGCGCCAGCCAACCGGATAGCAACCGACAACTTTAGCCAGCTTTTGACATCCCAGACCAGCCGCAAACCAGCCCCGGTTAATCGCATGACTACCAACAATCAGTCAGGCAGTAGGAGCCGCCATATTCCTGCAACCTTAATTTGCTAACGAGCGTTAGCAAGTATATCTTTGCTACTGCCAATGTCCACTGCTGCCTCCCTCCGTCCTCGCAAAGCGCAGATTGACCGTACCGCCACGGCCTTGTTTCGGTCGCGGGGTTTTGCGGCCACCAGCATGCGCGAGCTTGCCACTGCGCTGGGCCTAGAGGCTGGCAGCTTGTATTCGCACATTAAGTCCAAGGAAGAAATTCTGCACCGGGTGTGCTTTGGCTTGGCCGAAACTTTTTTTGCCGCCTTTGCGGCGGCCACCGAAGCGACGGAAGCCTCCATTACGACGCAGCTGCGCCAGGCCATTGAAGCCCACGTGCGGGTGCTCACCCAGGACAGTGCGGCCTCAACCGTGTTTCTGCACGAATGGCGCCACCTGAGCGAGCCGGCCCGCACCGAGTTTCTGGCGTTGCGCGACCGTTACGAAGCCAGTTTCCGCGGCCTCATCCAGCGGGGCATCGCCGCCGGCGAACTGCACGCGCCCGATGCTGCCTTTGCCGCGCTTACGCTGCTGGCCAGCCTCAACTGGCTGCCGAGCTGGTACCGCCCCGACGGCCGGCTGACCCCCGAAGAAATAGCCCATCGCCTGGCCGACCAACTACTGGGAGGGCTCATTTTCACTGGGTGAATGAGCGAATGGGGCGAATAAGTGAATATTTTTCACTCTCTTCCCCGACGCCTACTCACTCATTCTTCCATTCACTCATTCACCTATTGTATCATGTACGGTTCCGCCAGCACCCACGACCTGCCGACCACTGCCGCCACCGGCCTGGAAAACGAAGACCCCATTCTGTTGGCCGAGTTTGAGGCCCGCATCGGGCGGGGCGAAAAGATTGAGCCGGGCGACTGGATGCCGGCCCTCTACCGCAAGCAGCTCACCCGCATGATTGAGCAGCACGCGCACTCCGAAATCATCGGCTCGCTGCCCGAGGGCACCTGGATTACGCGGGCGCCGGGCTTCCGCCGCAAAATGGCCCAGATGGCCAAGGTGCAGGACGAAGTGGGCCACGCGCAGTTGCTGTACTCGGCGGCCGAGACCCTGGGCAAAACCCGCGAGCAAATGCTCACCGACCTCATCAACGGCAAGAGCAAATACTCTAACGTATTCAATTACCCCACGCCTACTTGGGCTGACTCGAACGTCATTTCCTGGCTGATTGATGCCGGCGCCATCGTCAACCAGCTGGCCAACGCCAAGGGCAGCTACGGCCCGTATTGCCGTGCCCTTGACCGGATTTGTGCCGAAGAAGCTTTTCACCTGAAGTACGGGCACGACGCCGTGGTGCACATGGCCACCGGCACGCCCATTCAGCGCAAGATGATGCAGGAGGCCCTCAACCGCTGGTGGCCGGCCATCATGACCTTCTTCGGCCCTTCGGATAAGATGTCGGTGCACACCGAAATCCTGATGCGCTGGAAGGTAAAAATGGCCAGCAACGACGAATGCCGCAACCAATTCCTGGACATGTACGTGCCCAAAATCTGGGAAATCGGCCTGACCTTGCCCGACCCCAACCTGCGCAAAAACGAGGAAACCGGCCAGTGGGAATTCACCGAGCCCGACTGGGAAGACTTCAAGCGCGTGATTAATGGCGACGGTCCCTGCAACGCCGAACGCATTGCCGTACGCCGCGCGGCCGAAGAAAACGGGGCTTGGGTGCGCCGCGCCCTACTCACGCCCAAAACGCAGTACGTAAAACCGTTAGCCTAATTTTTGTCATCCTCATCTGGCGTCATGATTAATTCCCACGACCCGCGCATGAACCGGCTGGGGCTGCCCGATACGCCCGCCACTGTTGCCGCTAAAGACGCGCTCGACCAGTTCGGCACTTACGAGGTGTTTCACCAGAAGAAGGAAGGCGCGCCGTTTGTGTACGTCGGGCCGGTGCACGCGCCGGAAGCCGACGTGGCTTTTCTGTTTGCCAAGGAGCAGTACAGCCGGCGTTTTGCCTGCACGGGCCTGTGGGTAGTGCCGACCGCGGCCATTACGGTGACGGCCTACGTGGGCGACCAAGAGTCGGCCTATGACACCTTGCCGTTGGTTCCGAAGTCAGGCGGTGCCGCGCTTGCGGAACCGGCCGACGATACCGCCGCCGAGGAAGCCGCTTATGCCGCGGGCGAAGAGGACTACGACATTTTTCACCTCAAAAAGCGCGGCAAAGCCCACCAGCACGTGGGTAAGGTGCGCGCTGCTTCGGCCGCCAAGGCGCTGCAGGTGGCCAAGGCCGTGTTCGGCGAGCAGCGCCCGGTGGTGAATGTGTGGGCCGTGCGCGCCGCCGACTTCCTGCGCTCCAACGACGAGGACCGCGACATCTGGGCCACCACGCCGGATAAAAAGTACCGCGACGCCATCGCCTACAAAGTGCAGGACCGCATTGAAAAATTTAAATCAGCGGGTCTTGGGAACTTGGGGACTTAGGGGCTTGGCTCTCCTGCCTCCGGCCCCTCACTCCCCTTTTTTTCAACATCGCCGCTATGTTTCCCGATTCCCAAGTCCCTCAGTCCCCAAGTCCCCAAGACCCGAAACTCGACCTGCTATACCGCCTGGCCGATGACCAGCTCATCCTGGGCCACCGCAACTCGGAATGGAACGGCCTGGGGCCGATTCTGGAAGAAGACATTGCCTTTTCGAGCATGGCCCAGGACAAACTAGGCCACAGCCTGACGCTGTACACGCTGCTGCACGAGCTGGGCGAAGCCGAGCCCGACACCGTGGCCTTCACCCGCAATGCGCCGCAGTTCCACTGCTGCCAGCTGGTGGAGCTGCCCATTGGCGAGTACGACTTCAGCCTGACCCGCCATTTCCTGTTCGACCACGCCGAGCTGCTGCGATTCGAGGCGCTGGCCGGCAGCAGCTACGAGCCGCTGGCCCAAGTAGCCCGCAAGCTGCGCGGCGAGTTGAAATACCACGCCCTTCACGCCAACACGTGGATGAAGCGCCTGGGAACCGCCACCGACGAGGCCATTGAACGGATGCAGCGCTCGCTCAATTTCACCCTCCCCTACGCCCTGGGCGTTTTTGAGAAGACAGACGCCGAGGCGGAAATCATTAGCTCGGGCCTGTTTATTGGCGAGGACGAGCTGCGCGGCCGCTGGCTGGAAAGTATCAGCAAGGTGCTGAACCAAACGGCGCTGGAAATGCCGGACCTGGCCACACTCACTCCCGTGACGGGAGGCCGGCACGGGCAGCACACCGAGCACCTGCAGCCGCTGCTGGATGAAATGGCCGAGGTATTTCGGCTGGACCCTACGGCTGATTGGTAGGCCCTTGCATCATGGACAAAGCCCAAATCCTCGACTGGCTGCAAGCCGTGAAGGACCCCGAGATTCCCACCATTTCGCTCATTGACTTGGGCGTGGTGCGGGGCGTGGAGGTGGACGAGGCCACGGGAGCCGTGCGGGTGCACCTCACGCCCACGTTTGCGGGGTGCCCGGCCATGGACTACATGAAGCGCGACGTAGAGCGCACTCTGCTGGCCCACGGCGTGCCCTCGGTGGAAGTGGACATCAGCATGCGCGAGGCGTGGACGTCGGACATGCTGACCGAGGCGGGGCGGCAGGCTTTGCGCCAGCACAAGCTGTCGCCGCCGCCGGTGCTCGGCAACCAGGTGCTCGACCTCGATTTTCTGGAATACGCGGAGTGCCCCAATTGCCACGGCAACAATACAGAGCTGCGCACGCCGTTTGGGGCTACGCTGTGCCGCGCCGTGCACTATTGCCACGACTGCCGACAGCTGTTCGAGCAGTTCAAACCGGTGTAGCTTTGCCGAACCTGCTGGCTTCCTTTTGTGTTTTTTCCGCATGAGCAAATTCTTTGTTTCCCCCGCCAAATCGGTGGTTATTGCCCTGTTGGCGCTGACTGCCTGCGCGGCTTCCTGCAAGCGCGACGGCGCCAAAACACCTTCTTCCAATCCAGCTTCGGCCGCTGCGGTGAAAGCTCAACTCGACATTTTGCGGGATTCCGTGGACGTGAAATGGCGCAACATGACGGAGAGTGACGACCAGAAAATTGGCGTGACCCGGCTGCTGCTGCGCGAATTGAACGGCAAACCCGGCATGAACCCCGCCCAGCTTCAAGGCCTGGAGCGCGCCAATGCCCGCCTCAAAGCGCGCCGCTACACCCAGCAAACCATGGCCACTTCGGAGCTAATTGACCAGTACGACGCCGCCCAGGACTCCCTGCTGCACGCCCTTTACCCCGTGGCGGCACCCAACGGCAACGCGCCCACGGAAAATGCCCGCAACTTCGTGGAGGGCCTGCAGCAGCTCGACGCCGGCGTAGTGGGCTTCCGGGTGCAGTACGACCGCGCCGCCCGCCAGTACAACGACTACCTGAAGCTGCACCAGCCGGAAGTGCAGTCGTTGGGGGGCAAATACGCGTCCTTGCAGCCCCTGCCGCTGTTCACGGTGCAGGTGCCGTAAGTTGCGTTGGTGGGGGTGCAACCCCGCGGGGAAGGTACCGGTCAACGCCGTAAGACCATCACCCCAACCCCACCAACCCTATGCGTCACCTTTTCGCTCTGCACACGTTTGCCCGTCTGGGCCTGGCAGCCACCTTTGGCCTCAGTGCCTGCAACGGCCAGGAAGAAGTAGCCCCAGACGAGCCCTGCGCCACCACAGCTACGGTGCGCTTCTGCTACGGCCTGACCACCATGTGCCCCACCCAGCACACCACCTTGGAGCTGAGCGACGGCACCCGCATTCGGCCCACCGGAAAAGTCTGGGAAGCGTATCTGCCTAAGCAGGTAGACGGGCAAGTGCTACGCGTGAGTTACGAGCCCGCCTCAAAGCCTACCAGTGGCGAGAATAACGTCAACTACGTGTCGCTTTCTTGCTTGGAACAGCAGGTGTTGCGCTGTGGCAACGAGTAAACAGCCATTCTCACCGCTCGTTGTTGCATAGGCTTGCCATGGGGCAAGGTCCGCAGTAAGCAGCTGAGCATTAGCCATTAAATATGAAGACGAGCTTGGAATGAACGAGTATTTGTGTATCTTACACTAACAAATTCTCATCCTCAACCCATTCGTTCTTCGCCCCATGCACACCTCGACTACCTTTTTCCGTCGGCTATTGCCGGCGCTGTTGCTCGCCAGCCTCGCGCTCGCCTCGTGTGGCGAAGACTGCAAAGAAGACGACCCTAAGCCTTCGTCGTCCAAATCCAAGCAGCAAGACCGTTGCCCCACCCCTCCTGCACCAAGCGGCAATTCGTAGCCCAAACCTCACCCCAAACAAAAACGGCCGGCATACTTGCCGGCCGTTTTTGTTTGGGAAAGCAAGCGTTTACAACGCCGCCATTTCCTCGCGCACGAAGTCGGCCAGGGCGCGCAGGTACTCGGTGCTGAAGTCGAAACGAATGCCGGCAGCGGCGTAAATCTGGCCGATGGGGGCAGTGTAGCCCAGCGCCAACGCGCGCTTGTAGGCCGCCAAGCCCTCGGCCGGGTTCTGGCGGTAGTTGCGCCACACGGCAATGGCCCCCAGCTGGGCCATGGCGTACTCGATGTAATAGAACGGCACTTCGTAGAGGTGCAGCTGCTTTTGCCAGAGGTAGGGCTTGAAGTTCTCAAGGCCCGTCCAGTCCACGGTGCGTTGGTTGAACTCGTCGAAAATGTCGGACCAGCACTTGTGGCGCTCGGCTTCGGTGTGGGTCGGGTTTTCGTACACCCAGTGCTGAAACTTGTCGATGGTGGCCACCCAGGGGAAAGTTTCCAGCACGCTTTCCAGATGCGTTTTCTTGGCCCGGCGCAGGTCGTCTTCGTTGGGGAAGAACACGTGCCACTGGTCCATGCTCATGAGCTCCATGCTCATGGAGGCCAGCTCGGCCACTTCGGACGGCGGGTGCTTGTCGGCGCCCAGCGGCAGGCCGCGGGTGAGGAAGCTGTGCACGGCGTGGCCGCCTTCGTGCAGCATGGTTACCACGTCGCGCAGCGAGCTGGTGGCGTTCATGAAGATGAAGGGGACGCCCGTTTCGTCCAGGGGGTAGTTGTAGCCGCCGGGGGCCTTGCCCTTGCGGCTTTCCAGGTCGAGGTGGCCCATCTGGCGCATGGTGCGCAGGCAGTCGCCGAGGTAGGAATCGAGGTTCTGGAAGACGGTGATGGTCTTGTCGAGCAGCTCTTCGCCGGTGCCGAAAGGCCGCAGCGGCGGCTGGCCGCTGGGGTCCACGTCGAGGTCCCAGGGGCGCAGGGCGGGCAGGTTCAGGTCTTGGCGGCGCTCCAGGTCGAAGTCGTCGATGAGGGGCACCACCGTCTCGCGGATGGCGCGGTGGAAGGCGAAGCAGTCCTGCGGGGTGTAGTCGAACCGGCCCAGGGCGGCAAACATGTAGTCGCGGAAGTTGGCAAATCCGGCGTTCAGGGCCACTTGGTGGCGCAGGCTTACCAGCTCGGTGAACAGCTTATCGAGCGAGCCCGCGTCCTGGATGCGGCGCTGCTGGATGGCGCGGTAGGCCGTTTCGCGCACGGCGCGGTCGGGGTTCTTGAGGCGGTCGGCGGCCTGGGGCAGGGTCAGCTCCTGGCCATCCAGGGTCACGTTCATGGCGCCCACCGTGGCGGCGTACTGCTGCTGCTTGGTGCTGATGTCGGTTTTGAGCGGGATGTTCTCGACGCGGTAAATCTCCGAAGCCCGGCGCACCGAGCGCAGGAACACGCCGTAGCGGCGCTCGTCCAGCCCGCCGAGGTGGGGTGAGGCCAGCATTTTCTCGTTGAGGGCGTGGTCGTAGGGCGCAACTTGGGGCTCCACTTCGTTCACGAAGTACTGGAAGGCTTCGGCGCGGGTGGCGTCTTGGGTGTCGCAGGTCATGCGAATGTAGCGCCAGGCCAGGTCTTCGCTGAGCACGGCTTCCAGCTCGGAGCGGTCAAGCAGCCAACGTTCCAGTTCGGCGGCGGTGTGCACGGGCCGGTGCTGCAATTCCTGGAAAAACGGCTCGATGGCCGCCCAGTCGGTCACGGTGAAATCTTCGGGCAGGTAGTGCCGCGGGGGTCGGCTCGTATCCGTGGCCGACTCGGCGGTAGGTTCAGCAAGTAGCATCATGAAGACAATGATAAGGTAAATACCCGTAGGTGTTGACGTGCCAGCAGCCTCTGCTTTAGCCACTCACAGCCGCACTGAACGATTCAATCGGCCAGCACCGGGTATTAAGAGGAAAAGGTACCCGCACCGGTTGGGCTTACCGAAACAGCTTGAATGGAAATGGCAGGAGCAATGGGAAGACTCGAAAAGTCCGGTTGATGTTGTCTTTTAATAACATTTTAACTTTTTTCTGCCGCGCCATGCCCGAGCCGGTGGGCAAGGGCCGCGCCCGGAAGCGCTTACCCAATTTCAATCACGACGTCGTCCGTCATGGGGTGGCCCACACAAGTTAGCACATAGCCCTGCTTCATCTCCGAATCGGACAATCCTTCGCGCTCGTCGAGGTGCACTTTGCCGCTCAGGCACTTGCCACGGCAGGCGGTGCACAGGCCCGCCTGGCAGGAATACGGCAAGTCGATGTCTTGGTCGAGGGCCGTTTCGAGGATGGTTTTGCCGGCGGGCACCTCGATAATGTAGTCGCTGCCTTCGTACTGAATGGTGACGCTGCGGGTAGCTTTGGTATCATCGGCAGGGTTGTCCGACACGTCGCCGTGGCCGTTGGGTTGGGCCGAGGCCACCTCGGCCGTGTCGGCGCTGGCCACGAAGCTCTCGCGCCGGATGCGGGCGTCGGGCACTTTCAAGAGGTCGAGGGCGGCGCGGGCTTCGGCCATCATGCCTTCCGGGCCGCAGAGGAAGTACTCGGCCTGCTCGGCCGGAAACTGGTGGCGCTGCTCCAGAATGCGCAGCAGCATGGTGCGGTTGAGGCGGCCGGTGTGGCGGTGCGCGCCGCCCGCCTTGAGGGGCTGGCTGTACACGTGCTCCACTTGCACGCGGCCGTTGGTGCGGGTTTCGAGGTCGGCGAGCTGCTGTTGAAAAATCACCGACTCCTCGTTGCGGTTGCCGTAAATGAGCAGCACGTGGCTGTTGGGCTCGGTGTTCACCACGGCTTTCAGGATGGACATGAGCGGCGTGATGCCGGAGCCCGCCCCGATGAGCACCAGCGAGCGAGCGGCCTTCGGGCTGGGGCTGAGGGTGAAATTGCCAAGGGGTTCCATTACTTCAATCTCCTGCCCTACCGCCACCGTGTCGAGCAAATAGTTGCTCACCAGGCCGCCCGGCACCCGCTTCACCGTCACGGACAGGCGCGGGGCCTCGTGGGGCGTGCTGCTGAGCGAGTAGGCGCGCCGTTCTTTTTTGCCGCCGGCCCCGCAGGGCACAATCAGGGTCAGGAACTGGCCTGGCCGGCTGGCAATGGGCGCCCGGTCGGGCCGCTCCAGGTGAATGGTGACAGAATCGGCGGTTTCCTGGGTCAGCGCAACAACGGTGAGGGTATGGTAACTCATGCGGGGGTAAAAGGGAGGGAATTTAACGTCTACGTAGGCACAGGGCCTGGCAGGTTGCTAAACGGTAGGAATGACAAAAAAGTGAACAAACTCGGCCGCAAAGCGCCGTGGCCTGCGCCGCAAAGGTAACTTGCCGCCGCGCCCGTGCCGGTCGCTAAACAGCAACTTGCTGCCACTGGTTGGGCCGCGCCCGCATTTTTCCGTCGACCCTGGTTTTTCATGTCTTTAGCCGCTCTCCTGCACCGTCACCAACTCGCTTTTGGCCCCGTATTGCCCGTCGACCTCAACGGCCCCGACGTCATTCGCCTCGACCTTACCGACAACAATGCCCTGGTGGCGGAAGCCGACCTGCGCGACACGGCGGCCTTCGAAGTCATCGTGAACGAGATGCTGGCGCGCGAGCAGGCGACCATCGGCGTGGGCGGCTACCTCGAAAACCGCGTCATCTACCGCCGCAGCCAGCACTTTGGCCCCGGCCAGGTGGAAGAAGCCCGGTCGTTGCACCTGGGCATAGACGTATGGATTGCGGCGGGCACTCCTCTGCTGGCGCCTCTGCCCGCCGTGGTGCACAGCCTGGCCGACAACGCCAATTTTGGCGATTACGGCATCACCGTCATTCTGGAGCACGAGCTCGAAGGCACCACGTTCTACAGCCTCTACGGCCACCTGAGCCGCAAAGAGTGGACGGCGCTGTACGTGGGTCAAAAGCTGGAAAAAGGGCAGGCTTTCGCCACTGTCGGCCCCTATCCCGAAAACGGCGACTGGCCGCCGCACCTGCATTTCCAGCTCATTACCGACCTGCAAGGCCGCGTGGGCGACTTTCCCGGGGTGGCCCGGCCCAGCGAACGGGCCATTTGGGCCGCCCTGTGCCCCGACCCGAATCTGGTGCTGCAATCGAAATACCTCTGAACCACGGATTCCTGCGGATTGGTCGGATTGCACGGATTTTGTGGACGGCACTGGGGCAATACCGAACATTGGTTAAAACGCCAAAGGCCACCCGAACGGGTGGCCTTTCTGGCATCTAAAGGAGGAGGAATCGTCCACAAAATCCGTGCAATCCGACCAATTCGCAGGAATCCGTGGTTCAGACATTAGTCGAACTTGATGGCTACCACCGGCTTGATGCGGGCGATGAGGTAGGTTGGAATCAGCACGGCTAACAACGAAGCGGCGAAGGTGGCGACGTTCATCAAAATCAGCATTCTGGGGTCCCAGGAGATGGGCACGCGGTCCATGTAGTAGTTCTCGGGGTCGAGGGGAATGACGTGGAAGAAGTACTGCACGGCGCAGAAGCCCACGGCAATCACATTGCCAATGAGCATGCCGCGCACCGTGAGCGACAGGCCCCGAAAGAAGAACATGCGCCGAATTTGGTTGTCGGTGGCGCCCAGAGCCTTCAGCACCCCAATCATGTTGGTGCGCTCCAGAATCATGATGAAAATGGTGGCCACCATGTTGAAGGTGGCAACGAAGATGATGAGAATTAAGAAGATGATGACGTTGCGGTTGAGCAGTTGCAGCCAATCGAATAGCTGGGCGTACTGGTCCGTGATTTTGTCAATCTTGAGGTCGTAGGGCAGCTGCTCGTAGAAGCTGTCGGCGGTGCGGTCGAGCGTTTGGAAGTCTTTCAGCACCACTTCCATGCCGCCCACCAGGGAGTCGGGCCACGCCGGCGAGTTCAGCTCCCGAATCTGGCGGATGTCGCCGATGACGTACACCTCGTCAAACTCATCCAAGCCCGTGGAATAGATGCCGCTGACCCGAAATTGGCGAATGCGCGGCGGGTTCTGGATGAAGTAGAACAGGGCCTTGTCGCCCACGTTCAGCCGCAGCTTATCAGCCACTTTGCGGGAAAGCAGCACGTCTTCGCCGGCCGCCGAGTCGGGGAAGCTCATGAACTTGCCGGCCACCAGGTTCTCGCGCATGGGCGAGCGGCCGTCGGTTTCGGCAATTCCTTTCAGCACCACGCCGAGCACCTCGTCCTTGGTTTTGATGATGGCGGTTTTCACGGCGAACGGCTGCGTCGACTTCACTTCGGGGAAATCGTGCAGCTGCGCTACCAGGGAGGGGCCGGCAATGGGGGCCACCTCCAGCGAATTATTGGTGTCGTAGCGCGAGATTTGCAGGTGCGCGCCAAACGAGAAAATTTTGTTTTGAATCTCGTTCCGAAACCCTTGCAGGATGGCAAAGGACACCACCATCACCGCCAACCCCATGGCTATGCTGATGATGGCTATTTTTGTGACCGACGACGTAAAGGAGCCGGAATCGGCTCCGCCGTCAATCTTCTGCGAAATGTAGCGGGCGACATTCATTATTCGACCGTAAAGCTACGTTTTGAACGGGTACCGGCCGCACCACCGCCCCGCTTTGCCGGCGCTGCACGCTGCAGCCTCGTTTTTCTGGCCATTTTTCCCGCCCTCATGGTTAGCATTTCCCTTCCCATTACCCTCGCAATGCTGCTAGCCGCGCCTGCTTGCGGCAGCACCCAAGCCCCAACCAGCACGCCAAGTGCCAACGTGCCCGCACCGGCCACCACCCCTCCCAGCCCGACGCCAGCCGCAGCAAAGGTGGTGGTTGGGGCCGAGCAGCTCGACAACTACTTGCCGCAGCTCAAAAACAAACGCGTGGGCTTGGTCATCAACCAAACCTCGCGGGTGGGCAACGCCTTTTTGGTGGACACGCTACGCGCCCGGGGCGTGAACGTGACGGCCATTTTTGCGCCCGAGCACGGCTTCCGCGGCGAAGCAGCCGACGGCGCCACCATCAAGGATGGGCGCGACGCCCGCAGCGGAGTGGCCGTACGCTCGGTGTATGGCAAGACCAAAAAGCCCACTCCCGAAATGTTAGCCGACGTGGACGTGCTGGTTTTTGACATTCAGGACGTGGGCGCGCGTTTCTATACCTTCATCAGCACCCTGCACTACGTGATGGAAGCCGCGGCCGAGCTCAAGAAGCCCGTGCTGGTGCTCGACCGCCCCAACCCCAACGGCGACTTGGTGGACGGGCCCATCATGGAGCCGCAGCATAAGTCCTTCGTGGGCCTCGACCCGCTGCCCATTGCCCACGGCCTGACCGTGGGGGAGCTGGCCAAGATGATGAACGGCGAGAAGTGGCTGGCCGGCGGCCGCACGTGCGACCTCACGGTAATTCCGCTGGCCACGGGCTACACCCACGCCACGCCCTACCACCTGCTGGTGCGCCCCTCTCCCAACCTGCCCACCGACCATTCGGTGCGGCTGTACCCCAGCATTTGCTTGTTTGAAGGCACCAACGTGAGCGTGGGCCGCGGCACGGCCACGCCGTTTGAAATCATCGGCAGCCCTGCGCAGCCGTCCAGCCGGCCCTTTTCCTTCACGCCCAAGCCCAACGCCGGCTCCCCCACCCCGCCCATGAACGGGCAGCTGTGCTACGGCCTGAACCTGGCCCAAGCGCCCGCCCGCGAAAAGTCGGGCCTCGTGCTCAGTTACCTGATTGACTTTTATAAACAAAGCACCGACAAAGCGCATTTCTTCGGCCAGTATTTCGAGCAGCTGACGGGTACCGCTTCGCTCCGCGAACAAATCATTGCCGGCAAAAGCGAAGCCGACATTCGCGCTTCGTGGGAGCCCGGCTTGGGCAAATTCAAAACCATGCGCGCCAAGTATTTGCTGTACCCTGAGAAATAGCTGTTTTTTAGTTGTTGGTTGCTAGTTGTCAGGCCTTGAACAACAAGCACTCGGCAATGAATGAGTAGCGCGACCGTGCCCAACACCGCGGTGGCAACTAACAACGGACAACTAGCAACTGACAACGAACATGCTGAACATCGTCTTCATGGGTACGCCTGATTTTGCCGTGCCCACCCTGGAAAGCTTGCTGCAGTGGGAAGGCGGCCGCGTGGTGGCCGTGGTCACCGCGCCCGACCGCCCCGCCGGGCGCGGGCGTCAGCTCCAGGCCTCCGCCGTGAAAGTGGCCGCCGAAGCTCATGGGGTGCCCGTGCTCCAGCCCACCAACCTAAAATCTCCTGACTTTCAGGCGGAGCTGCACTCGTTCGGCGCCGACTTGCAAGTAGTGGTGGCCTTCCGCATGCTGCCCGAGGCGGTGTGGAACATGCCCCGGCTGGGCTCCATCAACATCCACGCGTCGTTGCTGCCGCAGTACCGGGGCGCGGCACCCATTAACTGGGCCCTGATGCACGGCGACACCGAAACGGGCGTGACGTCTTTTTTCCTGCGGCACGAGATTGATACCGGCGACCTCATTTTTCAGGACCGGGTACCGATTGTGCCCGAGGACGATTTTGGCAGCCTCTACAACAAGCTGAAAATGGTGGGGGCTGACTTGGCGCGCCGCTCGGTCGTGGCCATTGCGGCGGGCACGGCGCCCAGCATTCCGCAGCCCCAGCACCAGAACCTGCGCTCCGCACCCAAACTTCAGAAAGAAACCGGACGGCTAGACTTTGCCCGCCCGGCCGCTGAGCTGGTGAATTGGGTGCGGGGGCTTTCTCCCGTTCCCACGGCTTTTGCCGCCCTGCCCGATGGCCGTAGCATCAAGATTTTCCGGGCCCTGCCCGTGCCCGCGGAAGTGGCTGAACCCCTGGCAGCCCCGGGCACCTGGGCGTCGGACGGGAAGCATTTCCTGCGTGTGGCGGCGGCCGACGCCTGGCTTGACTTGCTGGATGTGCAGCTGGAAGGCAAAAAGCGACTGCCAGTGAAGGAGCTGCTGCTGGGCTTCAAGCTGCCGGCGCAATCTGTTTAACTCTACCCTGATTCCTTTTTACGATGGTTTGTTTTGTAGTAGCAGTGGCCGAAAACGGCGTAATCGGCCACAACGGCGAATTGCCCTGGGGCAGCCTGCCCGATGACCTCCAGCACTTCAAGCGCCTCACCCTGGGCCACCCGGTGGTGATGGGCCGCCGCACCTACGACAGCCTGGGCCGGGCCCTGCCCAAGCGCCCCAACATTGTGGTGACGCGCCAAGCCAACTGGACCGCGCCCGGCTGTGAAACGGCGGCCTCGGTGCTGTCGGCGCTGGCGCGGGCCCACGAGCTAGACGAGCACGTGTGCGTCATCGGCGGCGGCGAAATCTACCGGGAAGCACTGCCCGCCGCCGACGTGATTTACCTGACCGAAGTGCACCACAGCTTCGAAGGCGACGCGTATTTCCCCGACCTCAGCCCCAGCGACTGGCGCGAGGAAAACCGGGAGCGCCACGAAGTTGACGAGCGGCACGCTTACCCCTTCAGCTTCGTGACGCTACGCCGGCGGTGAAGTGGTGAAGTGGTGAAATGGTGAGGTGGTGAGTCTGATGTTCAGTTTGCGCCATATGTGCAGCTAAAACATCAAACTCACCAGCTCACCATTTCACCCCTCACTAGTTCACCGCATGAGCACCAGCTTGCCCCAGTCGTTCTGGAAGGCTTTGTCGCCGCCGCTTTGGCGATGCTTGAACGGGTTTTGGGCGTCGTCCAATGACACGCGGTAGAGGTAGGTACCATTCGCGAGCCGGTCGCCGTAGGTATCGGTGCCGTCCCAGGCATACTCCGTGATGTTGTTGCCGATGTGCAGGGGACCCAGCTCGCTCATGAAAATTTCGCGCACAACGCGGCCCGTGAGGGTCATAATCTGAATTTTCATGTTGCGCGGCAGTTCCTGCCCTGTCACCGTGAACACAAAGCGCGCCTTGCTAACCACCGGGTTGGGGTACGGGTACACGTTGGTGATGGTGGAGGCCGTCACCACTTCAAACTTCACTTCAAACTCCTGCGTGCCCACTACCGAGTTGCGCGGGTCGCGGCCCTGCACGCGGAGCGTGTACATGCCATCGGTCAGGGGCGTGCTTTTGCCGGGCTCGTAGGTAAGCTTGGCCACGCTGCCATTGGTCACGTCCACGCTGAAGCCCACTTCGTTGCTGTTCAGGTCCACCAGCGTCGGCGTGGCGCTGCCCGGCCGAATCAGCTGCACCGTAAAGGCCGTGCGGTCGGTGATGGGGCGCAGCTTGTCTTCGTCATTCAGTTGGATGTTGATGACGGGCCGCGACGACACCAGCTCGCCGTTCAGGATGTGGCGGCCGTCGAAGGCCACGTCCAACGTGGGCGGCACGTTGTTGTCGATGATGGAGAAAGGCTCCGTTATCAGCTCGTTGTTCGAATACAGCTGCTCGGGTTGAATGCGGGGATTGACAAACACCTCCACCGTGAAGGTGCCGTACTTGCCCACCATGTCCAGCTCTACGTCGATGCTGGCCGTGGCACCCGCGGCCAGCGCCCCGGCAAAAGTTATTTCCTCGGTTTTCTCCACCACGCCCTTGTCATTGCGCAGGTTCACCCGCGCCTTCAGCGGGGCCAGGAAGGCCACCTCGGAGGTGTTCTGGAATTTCACCGGGAACTTGATTTTTCCACCTTCGGCTTGCTTGAGCAGCGTGGCGGGAGCGTAAGTCGCCGCCGGCTCCAGGTCACGGCGAACCACGCCTTCGGGCAGCCCCTGGAACGTGACCAGCCACTGCCGCAGCTGCGGCGGCACGCGCGTCACCGAATCGCCGACGGCGAGTTCGAGGCGCAGGTAAGGATACGTGGTGGCCGACACCGCCGCCAGCGCCTGCGCCGAAGAGGTAACGATGGGCAGCACCACGGTTTCGCGGCCGGCCGCGTCGATGGCCACCACGCTCAACTTGCGGTAGCCGTTGGGGGTGGCGGTGCGAATGGTGGAGTACAGGTTCAGCCACTGCTTGGCCGGGCCAATCAGCGGCGACACTATCCGGCCGGCCACTGCCCGCTGCTCCAACTCACTGCGCAGCTGCACGGTTTGGCTGTTGGCGGGAGCGGTCTGGCTGCGGTCGGGTCCGACTTCGCTGATGAGGCGGCCGGTGCTGGCCGTAAGCTTTTGGCCCACCAGCGCCAGCGGCTCGCCGTCGGCCAGTTGGCCGATGAGCTGCGAGCCGAGCAGCGTGCTCAAGCTATTCTTGAGCGCCGCGGGCAGCAAGGAGTAACGCAACCGATTGGCCGATACCACCGCCACGTAGGAACCCGCCGGAATGGCGGCCAGGAAGGTGGCCAACTGCTGCTGGCGCGTGGCGCTGTAGTTGAGGTTGTCCAACGTGTCGAGCACTTGGCCACTTGGCACCGCGTCGCTGGCCGAGAAATAATAGAAGAAGTTGGGCGCGATGCCGCAGCGCTGGTACGCCGACGTCATGTTTACCGGCAGCAGGCCAGCGGGCTCGTACACGGCTATCAGCAGGTTGGGCGAGAGTACGCCGCACCCGCTGGCCGACGGCGGTGAGCCAGCCGTTTGCAAATAAATGCCTCCCCCCGTCAACGACCCAAAATTGGCTGGGCTCCGGGGAGCGCCGCCGCCGCGGGTACGGAGCACCAGGGGCACTTTGTTGGACAGGAACGTCCACCTACCCGCTGGGGCGCTCACTTCAACGCCGGTGCGGGCGGTGCGCTGCAGCTGCCCGTAGTGGCTTTGCGACCAGCCGCCGGGGCTGGTGGGAATCACCCGGAAAGAAGACGTTACCCAGCTGCCGTCTTCGTTGGCCGCGGGCGTGTGGAAGCGGGCGCGCCAGTACCACACCACGCTGTCGCGCGGGGCCACAGCGGGCAGCGTGGGCCGCCATTCGGCAACCAGGCCCGCCGTAACGAGAGGCGCACGAACGACCACTGCGCTGTTGAAGGTGGGCACGGTGTCCAGCTCAAAATCGTAGCCGCGCTGCGGGCCGTTGCGGTCGTTGCTCTGCACCGTCAGCCGCGGCTGTGTGTTGGTAACGATGGCAAATTCCGTGGGGGCAATCACGCTGAGCCCGCCTTGCAGAAAGGTAAAGTCCAGCGAGGCGGAATTGTTGGATTCGTTGCTCTCCGTCACCTTGTTGCTCGGGTCTAGCACTACCTGAAACGTGCTGGTGCCCGCATCGGCCAAGGTGTTGGGCAATACCAGCGCGTAAGTGGTGTCGCGCACCCAGGCTTGGCGCCGCGTGAAATTTGACACCTGAGGCGTCTTGCCGGGGATGCTACGGGTTACCCGAATTTCAAGCTGGTCGGAGGTAATCTTGCCAGGGTTCGACACGCCTACATTCAACACAAATTCGGTGGAGGCAGCCCGCACGGGTCCCTGGCCCGGAGCAGGCGTCACCGACAGCGTGGCGGAGCTGGCAATAAAGTCCGGGCGCTCGGGCGCGAACATGGACAGCGTGGGGTCGCCTTGCCAGCCGGTGGCCAGCAGCTGTTCAATGCCTACTTCGTCCTGAAAAGCCGGGGTGGTTTGCAGGCGCCGGATGGCTTCGTTGTGCTGGGCCGTAATCGGCTTGCCGTACCACTGCGGGTCGTTGAACATCAGCGTGTAGAGCAAGTCTTCCACGGCCGCCAACGGGGCTGCATAGCTGAAGCCGTACTCGCCCAGAGAACCCAAAGCGCCCTTCTTATCCGCAAAAAGCCAGTCTTCGACGACGGTTGGAAACCTGGTGAACGTATGGTTGGCCGCGCACCCGTTTAAGTAGAAGAAAGGGTACTTGCCGGGGTTGTTGTAGGTAGGGTCGGCAGGCGTACCAAAATTGAGACCAAACGTGTTGTTGGAACCGTGCCCAAAGTAGGTCATCAGCGAGATGCCCGCGTTGAGCTCGGCCGAAATATTCACGCTCACCGGCAGGTCCGACGTTCGGCTGATGGTGGTTACCCGGCCCCCAAACAAGGGGCGTTCTACCCGCTTCTTGTTCCGCTCCATGATGTCGGTGAAGTAAGCCACCTCGTCCGTCTTGCTGCCAATCAGGTGCAGCACGTTTTTGCGCCAGGGCTCCGGCCCCAGCGCTTCGTGCGTGCGCAGCTTGCTCAGGTAGTTCATCACCTGCTGGGGCGTGGTCACGGTGAGGCGGCCCGTGCGGAGCTTGGGCACAAAATCGTCCGCCCGGAAGTTTGCCGTAATCAGGTTATCCGAAACCGCTTTAGAGCTGGTCGGCACCAAATCCAATCCATTCTCGCCCACGACGCGGGCTGTTGTGAAAGTAAAGGTGGTGGTGAAGGAACTGCCCGCAATCAAGGCTTCGGCGGGTACTATGCCTTTGCCCAACAGCAGTAGGTAGCGGTTGGGGTTGGCCGGCGCGCCGGCGTGCAACCACAGGCCGAAGTGCCGCATTGCTAGCCACGACCGTTCGCCGTAATGAAACTGGTCGTAGAGCTGCGCCGTCGTCACCAGCAGCGTGTCGTAGCTGCCGCCCGCCGCCGAAGCGCGGTATTTGGCGTACTCCAGGGCCGCGTTGGGCACCGTCACAGCACCGTCGGTAGCGGGCCCGAACAGTTGCCGGTGCGAAATGATGGCAAAATTGGCCGTCTGGCTGAGGGCCCGGAAGCGCACGCGGCGGGCGGGCAAGGGCACAAAAGGCCGTTGCGCATCGGCCAGTAGCAGCCGGCGCGACTGCGAACTGGTGGCGCTGGGAAACACAAACCGCCGGGCCAACGGGCCCTTAGTTTGGGCCGCTGTAGCGGCCACGCGCTGCACGTTCCAGGGGTCGTGCACGTCGTAGCCCACCACCGATGCCGGGATGCTGTCTACTTCAAAGGTGGCCGGCCCGCCCAGCAGGGAATCGTTGGCGAATGCCACATGACGGCGCGGGCCCAGCCAACGAGTGGCCTGGGGAGCTATCACCTTGAAATAAGCCCGCCGGAAGTAGTCGGCCGAGGTGCTGTTGGTACCCCGCGTGCTGCCTGTCAACCGGACGGTTACTGAGCCGTCGGGGCCAATTTCGGCCCGCTGCAAAGCAAAGCGTCCGCCGGCATGGCCGTAGCCGTCGAAGATTAGGCGGGTGAGCGAACGGTAAGCCCCGGTGCTGGGGTTCAGGGCCAGTACTTCAATGTTGTGCCCTACTTCAGTGCCACCCACTACCCTGATTTCGAGGAGTGGCGCGGGAGCGGGCCCAGTAGGCAGCACCGCCCGGAGTACCGTGTCGAGCTGGGCATCGTGGGTTCCGCCATATAATGATGAAAAGTAGCCCTCGCCCGACTCTACCCACGGCAAGTGAGTTACGTTGTTGCCCGGTGCCTGGCCGTGTACAGCGTCCGCGTACACGTTAGTTTCCAGCTTGAGGCTGCTGGCCAGGCGCCAGGCGTGGGGCGTGCCGCCAGCGGCAACTGGTTCGGCCATGCGTTTGGCCGCGGGGGCCGTCGGCCCGGGGTAGGTCAGGAAGTAGGCGGCGGTATCGGTGTAGTGGCTGTAGAGCTGGTGCGGCTGGGCCGAGGCGGTTTTGTAAATGTCTCCGTCGAGGGCGCCGTCGTTGCGCTGCCCGTAAAACTCGAAGTAGGTATTCGCGTCGAACACCGTGCGGCCGCCGCCCTGGTACACGGCCACTTCGCGCCCGCGGCGCCAAAATTGGAGGCGGCTGGGGTCGATGTTGGTTAAGCCCGCCTGGATGAGGTACTGGTAGTCAAGCCGGTGGATGCCGGTTTGGGTCACCTTCACCTTGTAATACTGCTGGCTGGGCACTATCCACTCGTTGCCGAAGGGCCCCGACTGCGCCCGCGCCTGCTCAAGCCCCCCGCTACCGACGAGCAGCAATACCCAAATTCCCCACAACCAACCCTTTCTCTTACTAGTATCGATGTTGTCCATTCTGTCTGATTATAGCATTCTAAATCGTGCTCTAGTACTGGCTACGTACGGAGGCACAAGCCGTTGAGCTTTGGCACGGGCTATTTAAACCCGTACCCGAGCGACACAATCAATGAGTTGGTTTGCGAAGAGCTGCCCAGCTTTTCCACGGGTAGCCGCGAGAGCGCCAGGTCGATGCGCAGGGCGCTTACAGCCACGCCAGCGCCCAGGCTATACTGGCCTTTCCAGGAGCTCTTGTAGACGCCTGGGGTATCGGTAAATTCCTCGATTTGCTGGTAGTTGCCGGCGCCGCCGCGCAAAAACACCAGGTTCTTGTATCCCAGCTCCACGCCTAGCCGAGGGTCCACGCTGACGGCGCTGGTCGAGACCAGCGTGTTGCGCTCGCCGTCGGTCGTCGTTTCCAAATCGACGGCTACCAGGGCCGAGAATTGCTTGGGCAACTCAAACCGCCGGCCAGCGCCCAGCACGAAGCGCGGCAGCGTGATTTCGGAGCTGTTGGTAGGGATGGCGTCTTTGCCAATGGCCACATCGGCGTTTGCGCCTTTGCGGTATTCATCGGCGTTGATGTTCCACTGCGTGAAGGTGGTGGTGATGTCGCGGGCCATCAGGCCCAGATTCCAGCCCTTGTGGTTGTACTGGATGCCGGCATCGATGCCGAAGCCATAACCGGTGGCAAACTTGCCGATGTTCCGGTAGATGATTTTGCCGTTGGCACCCACGCTCAAACCTTCGATGTTGCCCAATTTGCGGGCGTAGGAAAGCAGCAGCGCGTAGTCGGCCACCGAGAAGTAGGTAATCTGGTCGTAGTTGATTTGCCCGTACTCGTTGACCAGGCTGCGCGTGTCGGCAATGTTGTCGACGCCCAGGCGCATCACGCTCACGCCAATGGCGCTCTGCTCGTCAATGGGCATGGAGAACGCGCCGTAGTCGTTTTTCACCACGCCCGAAAACAGCTCCGAGTGCATCAGCACGCCGTCGTACTTGTTTTTTTGATTGACCAGGCCGGCGGGGTTCCAGTAGCCGGCGGTAGCGTTGTCGGCCAGGCTGACCTGCACATTGCCCATGCCCAGGGCGCGGGCGCCCACTCCCAGGTTGAGAAATTCGTTGCTGTACTTGGGCGTCTTGTCTTTGGGCTCCGAAGCCGTGACCTGCGCGGCAGCCGGCAGGGCCAAAAACGCGGTGGCAGTCACCACAAGAAGCCCACGGGTGGCAGAGGAGAATTGGAACATAGAAGAATAGGTAACGGGTTGCGCGCCGACGGAACGCAAGTTACTTCATTATAGTGCGCCAAGTCCCGCCAATTTCGAGCCAATTGCCAAAATGCGAGCAGCTTTTTGTGCGAGGTGCAAACTCGTCTTTGCCCTAGACCCGCTCTGTCCCTGCTTGGCACCCCGTGCCCTGGCCCCTGCAGCTTGGTTTTCCACGTGTGTTCGTCCATAAAAAGGACAGCAGTTGGAACGTGGGAGGCGAATTTAACGGCGCAGGTTAAAAATTTTCCGCTTGATTTTCAGACATTAACAAATTATTATTCTAAATCCTATGGAATTATTCATCCAGTACCTTGCGTTACAAAGTACCTACCATACATTTGTACTGTTTCTCACCCACTACTGTTTATAACGCCCATGAAACTCGAGAACACCCAGGTTCAGATGCGCAAGGGAATCCTTGAGTTCTGCATTCTGGAAATCATCGCCCGCGGCGAAGCCTACGCCTCCGACATGCTGGAGGAGTTGACTTCGGCCCGCATGATAGTGGTGGAGGGCACCCTCTACCCGCTGCTGACCCGCCTGAAAAATGCCGCGCTGCTGGACTACGTCTGGAAAGAAAGCACCAGCGGCCCGCCCCGGAAATACTACACCCTGACCGACACCGGCCGCCAGTTTCTGGCCGAACTGCGCGACACCTGGGAGGAAATGGCTACTTCGGTCGGCATCATCCGGCACAGTGCCCCGCCAAAGACTGCTGCTTGATTACCCGTCTTTTTCCCGCTCCACTCACCAGAAATTAAACGGCCGTTTTTCAGCCTTTGACCATGAAAAAGAACATCAGCATCAATCTGCAAGGAATTATCTTTCACATCGAGGAAGACGGCTACGAAGTGCTTGGCCGCTATTTGGCCGAAGTGAAAGCGCACTTTGCCAACTACCGCGGCCACGAGGACATCGTGGCCGACATTGAGGGGCGCATCGCCGAGCTGTTTTCGGCCCGCCTCTCCCCCACGCAGCAGGTGATTTCCTTGGACGACGTGGAGCTTATGATGGCCAAAATGGGCCGAGTGAGCGACTTTGCCACCGACGACCTGGACGCCGAGGACGTGGAAGAAACCGCCACCGCCAACGCTTTTGGCGCCCAGGGCGCGTTTGGTTCCAAGGGCTCTTTCGGCACCGAAAGCTCGTTTGGTCGCAAAGGCCCGTTCGGCTCCGAGGGTGCTTTTGGCACCGGCGCAGCTGCCGACGCGGCCACGGCCACCGAGCCCAAACGCTTGTACCGCGACATGGCGCACCGCAAGGTGGCTGGCGTGGCCGCAGGCATTGCCCAGTACTTCGCCATCAACCCGGTGTGGGTGCGCCTGGGCTGGATAGTGCTCATCTTCTTGCTGCCCGGCATCTTTAGCTCGTTCAACTTCGACGACGGCGACTTCCACTTCCAGTTTGGCGGCTGGGCTTCCTTGGCCTACATCATCCTGTGGATAGTGCTGCCCAAGCGCTACGACGCTCCCGCCCCCAACGACACCATGCTCAACCAGGGCCCGCTGGCTGGCCGCAAGCTGTTCCGCGACACGGGCACCGCCAAAGTAGCGGGCGTGGCTGCTGGCCTGGCCGCTTACTTGAACATTGACGTGACCCTGGTGCGGGTGATTTTGCTGGCCGGCTTGTTTGCCGGGGGCTTCACCTTCTTGCTTTACATCATCCTGTGGATTGTCTTGCCCGAGGCCAAAACGGTCTCGGACAAGATGCGCATGCGCGGCGACGCCGTGACCCTGGAAGGCTACGACAGCAGCCTGCGCGCCAATGAGTTTGCCGACGGCCCCACGACCACCAACCGCCCCGTGGGGGCTTTTGTGGAAGACGCCGCCCGCGGCCTGCGCCCTCTCGTAAACTTCGTCGGCTCGGCCATTCGCATTGCGGCCGGGGTGTTGCTTACCATCATCGGTTTTGGCCTGCTGTTGGCCACGGCCATCTACTTGGGCGTTGGCCTGGGCATGGTTCCGAACTCGGAAAACATTGTTTTTGGTGATACCCCTGCCCACGTACTCCTCAATGGCGTGCCCGCTTGGGGAATGTTGGCCGGCTTCTTTGCCATGGCCATTCCAGCCTTTGCCCTGCTGCTGGCCGGCCTCAACCTGTTGTTCCGCCGCACGCTGCTCCCCCGCACGGTGAGTTTGTCGCTGCTCGGCCTGTGGCTGCTAAGCATTGTGGGCGTGACCATGGCCGTGGTGCAGCAAAACCGCGAGTTCCAGTACAGCGAGCAAGTAGAGCAACTCCAGCGCTACCCCGCCCTGACCAAGCCCGTGCTATTTTTGGACAGCCGCGAAGTTAACCGTCAATGGGACCAGCACGTGGATGTTCGCTTGGTAGCCGCCGACAGCGGCAGCGTGGTAGAGGTGCTGCGCATCTTGGGCGCCAAAGGACCTACCCAAGAAGACGCCCGCCGCAATGCTTTGACTTCCATTGACTATTCGATACGCACCAGCGGCGACTCCTCGCTGGTATTCGACGACCATTTCTCCTTCCTGCCCAACGCCAAATACCGCGACCAGGACCTGGCCCTAACCATCCGCCTGCCCCGCGACCGCACCTTCCGCCTGAGCTCCGACTTTGCTTACAACCTGCTGCGCGACGAGAACTTCGTGAACGACCGCCGCCCCAACGACCCCGAGACGCACCGCTACCGCCTGCGCGGCAACCGTCTGGAGTGCATTGGCTGCACCGACGAGCAGTTGGGCATCGACGAGAACGAGGACGAAGCCGACATCAATATTCAGATGGATGGCGAGGACAGCAACGACGAAGGCACCACCGACGAGAGCGGCGACGACGAAGCCGAGAGCCGCGGCCTGACCCTGAACTACGGTGGCGCGCCCTCCTTCGACACCGAGTTCGACAGCTACGGCAGCGCCCGCCGCACGTTCAACGAGACCGGCTTTACGCGGGTGCAAGTGCGCGGCTCCTACCGCGTGGTGGTTCGCCACGGCAACTCCTTCAAGATTGAAGCCGGCGGCGAACAAGCCGTTCTCAACGACGTGCGCGTGGAACGCCGAGGCAGCACACTGGAAATTCACCCCCGCAACCGCTCGTCTTTCTTTGGGGGCAACTCCAACGACAAGGAGGAAAAAATCCTCATCCGCATCGAAATGCCATCAATTGAAGCCCTGGACCTGGCCGGCGCCATCCAAGCCGACCTAGGCGGGTTTGAACGCCAAGACCGCCTCCGGGTGGAGCAGGCCGGCGCCAGCCACCTGCGCCTCAACGGCAACTTCGGCACCCTGAAGATTGAGCAGGCCGGCGCGTGCCGCACCACCGCCAGCGGCAAAGCCGACATCCTCGACCTGGACGCCGCCGGCGCCTGCGAGCTGGCCGGCGCCAATTTGCTCACCCGCTCGGCCGACGTGGACGTGGCCGGGGTGTGCAAAGCCCGCCTCAACGTGACCGAGAGCATCAAAGGTGATGCCGTGGGCCCCAGCGAAATAGCCTACACCGGCAAGCCCCAAAGCGTGGACCTGGACGCCAGCGGCCCGGCCAGCATCAAACGTTTGTAACCTTTTTTCTGCTTACCTAGAGACATAGGCAACTTTTTTCGTATATCTGCATCTATGTTCTCGAAAGAAAGGAGGCAGGCTTAGTTTGGTGAGTGAACGAAGCCTCCTTCCGGAGCCAGTCCCATGGCCGCCCCCTGCTGCAACAGGAAGGCCAGGGCTGGCTCCATTTCGTTTTTAATGGTGCCTTCGAGAATGGCTTCCATCACCGCTTCCTTCAGCTCGCCCACCTGCCGCGAAGGCTTCAGGCCAAACGTCTCCATGATGATTTCACCCGTAATCACGGGGCGGAAGCTGCGGAGGTGGTCCTTTTCCTCTACTTCCTTCAGCTTCTCCTCCACCAGCCCGAAGTTGCGCAGGTAGCGGGCTTTACGTTCGTGGTCCTTGCTGGTGATGTCGGCCCGGCAAAGCAGCATAAGCCGGTCAATGTCCTCCCCCGCCTCAAAGAGCAAGCGGCGGATGGCCGAGTCGGTCACCGTTTCCTTCACCAGCGCAATAGGGCGCAGGTGCAGCCGCACCAGCTTTTGCACCATGCGCATTTCCTCGCCCTGTGGCAGCTTCAGTTCGGCGAAGATGCCAGGCACCCAGCGGGCGCCCTTGTCCTCGTGGCCGTGGAAGGTCCAGCCCACTTTGGGGAAGTAGCGCTTGGTGGCGGGCTTGGCGATGTCGTGCAGCACGGCCGCCCAGCGCAGCCATAGGTCGCCGCCCGCGGCAGCCACGTTATCCAGCACTTGCAGGGTGTGGTAGAAATTGTCCTTGTGGGCATGGGTGCCCACTTTTTCCACGCCGTGCAGCTGGGCCATCTTCGGAAAGATGAGGTGCAGCAGCCCGGTCTGAAACAGCAGCTTGAAGCCGTAGCTGGGCGTGGGCGACTCGATAATCTTGTTCAGCTCGACGGTAATCCGCTCCTGCGACACAATCTTTATCCGGTCCTTATTCCGGATAATGGCATCGAACGTGTCCGGCTCAATGTCGAAGTTCAGCTGGCTCGCGAAGCGCACGGCCCGCATCATGCGCAGCGGGTCATCGGAGAAGGTCACATCGGGTCCCAGCGGCGTGCGGATGGTTTTGCGGGCCAGGTCCTTCATGCCCTCGTACCGGTCCACCAATTCCCCAAAGTTTTCTGGGTTCAGGCTTAGACCGAGGGCGTTGATGGTGAAGTCGCGGCGGGCGAGGTCTTCTTCCAGGGTGCCCGCTTCCACTTCCGGTTTCCGGCTGTCGGCCCGGTAGCTTTCCTTGCGGGCGCCCACAAACTCAATTTCGCCGGCCTCTTTGGTGGGCAGCATGGCCGTGCCAAAGTTCTTGAACACCGTGACCCGGCCGCGGCCCGGCAGCTTGGCGCCCACGGCCTGCGCCAGCGCAATGCCGTCGCCCACCGTCACCACGTCAATGTCTTTGCTGTCGCGGCCCAGGGCCAAGTCCCGGACGTAGCCGCCAATGACATAGGCGGGCTGCTTGAGCTCAGCCGCCGCTTCGGCGATGGTGCGAAAGATGGGCAGTTCGGGCAGTTGAGGCGTCTTCATAGTGGCGCGAACTTTAGCTTCGCTGACTTGCAGTTGTAGTTCGCGGCCCCGAACGACCATTGTGGCAACGTCTCTAACGGCGCGGGGACGCGGACTACAAAGTTCGCGCTACTTTCTTACTCCCGCACCACCTCCAACTTACCGCCCTCGCCCAGGCGCACCACGCGCGAGGGGGCCACGCTGGTGTTGTCGTCCTGCCGCCAGTTCACCACGTGGTCGGCGCCGCGCAGAATGGCCGCATCGACTTCCGAGTAGACGGCCGGCGTGGGCTCGCCCGCTTTATTGGCCGAAGTCGAAACCAAGCCATGTCCCAGCCGCCGCACTACTTTGAAGCAGAATTCATCCTTGACCACCCGGAGGCCCACCGTGCCATCGGGCGCCACCAGGTCCGGCGCCACAGCCCGGCTGGCCGGCAGGATGTACGTCGTAGGCCTTGTGTCCGCGGCAATCATGGCCTCCAGCTCCACTGGCACTTCGGCGGCATAGCGCTTCATCATTGCCAAATCGGCCACGAGCACAATGCTGGGCTTGCCGGCCTCTCGTCCTTTCAGCTTGTAGAGCTGCTTCACGGCCGGCGGCGCTTCGGCGTCGCAGCCCAGGCCCCACACGGTATCGGTGGGGTAAAGAATGACTTGCTGCAGCAGCAGGGCGTCAACGGCGGCTTCTACTTCTTGCTGAAAACGGTTCATATGGCGTAGCGCGGACTTTTAGTCCGCGAGTAAGTAGTGATAAAATCGAATTCCTCGCGGACTAAATGTCCGCGCTACTTGATTGTCTGGCAAAGTTCGACCAATACGCCGGCGGCGCTCTTGGGGTGCACGAAACACACCAGCTTATTGTCGGCGCCGCGCTTGGGCTCTTCGTTTAGCAGCACGAAGCCCTCCCCTTTCAAGCGTACCATTTCGGCCTGGATGTCATCTACTTCAAAAGCCATATGGTGAATGCCCTCGGGCTTTTTGGCTAGGAATTTCGTAATGGCGCTATCCGGCGAAGTACCGGCCAGCAACTCAATCTTGGAGCCGCCCACTTGGAAGAAGACCGTGTCCACGGCTTCGCTGGCCACGTGCTCCTTCTTATAAGGGGCCGCGCCGAGCAGGGTGGTGTAGAGTGCCGTGGCGGCTTCGAGGTCGTTTACGGCCAGGCCGAGGTGTTCGAGGTTGGTGAGCATAAGCTATGATTCGGAAAGCGGCGCGGTGGGCATTGGCACTGAAAACAGGCAGCTCCGCCGAGCATTTTCAGCGAGCTCCCCGTGCCTACGCATTTCCTTATTTAGATTGTATCTACTTTTGTGGGACCAAAGAAAACTGATTGCCCCGGAACCGTGTTCTAGACGGGTATCGGCTTTCCGCTGGTTTACCACTTGTCACTACTGCTGCGCGCAATGCTTAAGCTCCCTATTTACCTCGACAACAACGCCACCACGCCCCTCGACCCGCGGGTGCTGGAGGCCATGATGCCTTACCTGACCGAAGTATTCGGCAACGCGGCCTCGCGCAACCACCCGTTTGGCTGGGCTGCTGAGGAGGCCGTGGATTACTCCCGTGAGCAAATTGCCAAGCTCATCAACTGCGACCCCAAGGAAATTATCTTCACCTCGGGCGCTACCGAGTCGGATAACCTGGGCATCAAGGGCGTGTTTGAAATGTATAGCCAGAAAGGCAACCACGTCATCACCGCCACCACCGAGCACAAAGCCGTGCTCGACACCTGTAAGCACATCGAAAAGCTGGGTGGCCGCGTGACCTACCTGCCCGTGAACGAGCAGGGCCTCATCAGCCTCGAAGAACTCGAAGCCGCCATGACGCCCCAGACCATTCTGGTGACCATCATGTACGGCAACAACGAGACGGGTACCATCCAGCCCATCCGCGAAATTGCTAAAATTGCTCATGCCCACGGCGCCCTGTTCATGACGGACGGCACCCAGGCAGTGGGCAAGATTCCGGTGGACGTCATCGCCGACGGCATCGACATCATGGCCTTCACGGCTCACAAAATGTACGGCCCTAAGGGCGTAGGCGCGCTGTACGTGCGTCGCAAGAACCCCCGGGTGAAAGTAACCGCCCAGATGGACGGCGGCGGCCACGAGCGCGGCATGCGCTCTGGCACCCTCAACGTGCCCGGCATTGTGGGCTTGGGCAAGGCTTGCGAGCTGGCCATGCAAGAAATGGAAGCCGACACGGCTCGCCTCTCGGCCATGCGCGACCGGCTGGAAAAAGAGTTGACCACGCTGGAAGAAAGCTACGTGAACGGCTCGGTGGAGCACCGCTTGCCGCACGTGACCAACATCAGCTTCAAATACGTAGAAGGCGAAGGCCTGATGATGGGCGTAAAGGACTTGGCCGTATCTTCCGGTTCGGCTTGTACTTCGGCCTCGTTGGAGCCCAGCTACGTACTCAAGGCCTTGGGCCTGAGCGACGACCTGGCGCACTCTTCGTTGCGCTTCGGCTTGAGCCGTTTCACCACCGACGAACAAATCGATTACGCCATCAACCACGTAAAAGAAGCCGTGACCAAGCTCCGCGAAATGTCGCCCCTGTGGGAGATGTTCAAGGAGGGCGTCGACCTCAGCAAGATTGAGTGGGCCGAGCATTAATTGGCACCAACCACTGCACCACTTTAGCATCTAATTAAACTCAAGCCATGGCTTACTCCGATAAGGTTATCGACCATTACAGCAACCCCCGCAACGTGGGCACGCTGGACAAAAGCAAAAAGAACGTAGGCACCGGCCTCGTAGGCGCTCCTGAGTGCGGCGACGTAATGCGCCTGCAAATTGAGGTAGATGAAGCCACCAACACCATCACCGATGCCAAATTCAAAACGTTTGGTTGCGGCTCGGCCATCGCGTCGTCGTCGCTGGCTACCGAGTGGCTGAAAGGCAAAACCGTTGACGAGGCTTTGGCCATCGACAACATGGAGATTGTGGAAGAGCTGGCCTTGCCGCCCGTGAAAATCCACTGCTCGGTGCTGGCCGAGGATGCCATCAAGTCGGCCATCTCGGACTACCGCGTGAAGAACGGTCTGCCCGCGTTGGAGCTGGCGCACCACTAATCAGTGAGTGAATCGTGAATGGGTGAATGAGTGAGTTGGCCGCTGGCTGCCTCGCTTGTTCACCCATTTTTTCATTCGTTCATTCACTCATTGATATAATGACCGACGAATTTGAAGCAGCGCGTCTGCAACGCGAGATTCAGCAGTACCTGGGTTTGACGCCCGAGCAGTTGCGATTTGATTTTCGGAGAGTAGAAGGCCAAACCCGGCTGGACCTGGTGACCGTGAACCCGCGGCACCAGCAAAGCTTCCTGTTCCGCTACGAAACCGGCCGCGACGAAGTGGAATGCCTGCAAAAGATGCTGGACTACGTGCGCAGCTACCGCGACACCGAAAGCTCCTACACGCTGCAATGGCGCACCCGCGGCGACCGCGAGCTACAAACCTCCTACTTCCGGGCCCACAACGTATACGAGGCACTGGACAAGCTGTACTTCGGCCGGGACTTGAATACCATCACGGTTTTCAGCGTAGTATTAAATCCTAGCTCTTAACTGATTAGCTAGCTGCCAGCACTGCCGCGAACCAAGTGGCGCACCAGCTTGTTTATAATGTGTCTAAATTGCGGCTCCAATTACTTGCGGCCGTTGTCACAAGGCCTCCCCTACTGCCATGATTACCGTTTCTGATAAAGCCAAAGAGAAAGTGACCCGCTTGATGAGCGACGCGCACCTCGACGAGACGTACCGCTTGCGTGCCTCCGTGGCCGGCGGCGGCTGCTCGGGCCTGAGCTACAAGCTGGACTTCGACAACGAAGTGCGCCCCATGGACCAGGAGTTTGAAGACAAAGGCGTGCGCGTGGTGGTCGATATGAAGAGCTTCCTGTACCTAGCCGGTACCGAACTCGACTTTTCCGACGGCCTCAACGGCAAGGGCTTCCAATTCAACAACCCCAACGCCTCGCGTGAGTGCGGCTGCGGCGAAAGCTTCTCTGTCTGAACCGCGGATTTTCGCCGATTTAACGGATTTCACAGATTCAGCCCCGGTTGTTCTCCTCGTTTAGAAAAGTACAAACACAAAAAAGGCCACCAATTGGTGGCCTTTTTTGTGTTTTAATGGCGGCTTATTGAATCCGCGAAATCCGTTGAATAGGCGAAAATCCGCGGTTGACAATTACTCCTTCACGAACTTCTGCACCACGCGGCCGGTGGGGGTTTGCAGTTCCAGGAGGTAAAGGCCCGAGGGCAGCGTTTCGACGTGCACGGTGGCCGTGCCGGTGCCGGTGGTGCCATGCAGCAGCGGCTGTCCCAAATTGCTCAGCACGCGGTACGGCGTGGGCTCGGCGGCAATGAAGCTGACGGTGGCGCGCGTGGGGTTGGGGTAGAGCTGCACCCGGGTGGCGGCAGTGGTAGTGCCCTCCACGGTGACTACGGGCGAGTGGGCCACGGTGCCGTCTACGTCAACTTGGCGCAGGCGGTAATAGAGCGTGGCCAGGGGCGCCGTCTTGTCGAGGGCAGCGTAGGCCGTGGTTTTGGCGCTGTTGCCTTGCGCGGCGGTTTTGGCCACGGTGGTGAACTCCCGGCCATCGAGGCTGCGCTGTACCTCGAAGTAGGCGCTGTTGCGCTCGCTGGCCGTGGTCCATTTCACGGCCACGGCGGCGCTACCGGCTTGGCGCTGGGCGCTGAAGCTGCTGAGCTCCACGGGCAGGGGATTGACAGCGCTGCCAAATGTGGTGTTGTCGTTGGTGGCACCCAGGGCAAACGTGGCCGAAGCGACATCGTTGGGGAAAAGGCTCGAGGTCAGGGTGCCGGCAACGTACGAACCACCGGGACCTGTGCCCGTGCCGGTGCTGGCCGAACGGCTAAAGTTGGCCCACAACGGAACGGTGCTGTTGCGAACGGCCACCACCAGGCCAGGGTCGGCGGGGTTGTTTACGCCGTCGTTGGTGCCGAAGCTGAGGGTGACCGTGCCAACGGCGTTGGAAACGGCCGTGGAGCTCAGGTCAAAAGAGCGGAAAAAGGACACGCGCTTAATCTCGGCCGAACCCAGCCCAGGACCAGGCAAAACCGCTTGGCCAGGGTTGCCTTCCTGCTGCTCGGCAGTATAAATGCTCGGCGTGGTCTGGCTGTTGATATTTAGGATAAACGGACGGTAGGAAGTGGCTTTGCCCACCGGGAAAACAAAGCTGGTCGGGACGGTGACGCCGTCGATGGCCCGCCGCACGGGCCCGTTCACGAAGCTGGCGTCGTTGCCACCGGTCACGCTGGCGGGCTGGTACAGCGTGAGGCTGTTGGTGGTCGAAGTATTGACCAAGCCGCTGACCAGGATTAGGTTGCTTTCCACGTTAACGGCGCCTTCGGGAGTGAGCACGTCGGCGTTGGAAAGAGAGAGGTCAAAGTAGTTGCCCGTCTTGATTACGGCAGCGGGAGCGGTATAAGTGGGGCGGCCAATGACGGTGCCCCAGCCGGTAGCCACCCGAATGCCGTCGAGGTTCACGAACGGCGAATTATCCGTTTGTCGAATGGCGATGCCATTGGGCGTCAAGAAAGCGGCGTTGTTGGGTTCTTGCAGCGGCCCTGCGCTGGGTGTCGCTGGTTCAGCGCTAGGCAGTGGAGTCGCGCCATCGAACACAAAGAGCGCGACAACATCGCTACCACCCGGAACCAGCACATATTTTACTACGACCAGGTAGGTCTGCCCTTCGGAATACTCAGTGGTGGTGTAAGCAGGTGCAGGCGTTTCGTTTGGATTGGAAGTAACGCTGACCCCAAACACAAACCGGTTGGGAGTTGTGCCTTCTTTAGCAAAGAGCTTGGCTCGGAAGTTTCGTGTGGTTGTACCGGCGGCGTTGGTTCGGTCCAGAAGGTGCAAGAAGTAGTCAGGAAAAGTGCCGCCCGGAGGGATGTTAACCAACGCAGAGTAATACAACGTATTTTGGCCGGCAGGTACCGCGAAGCCACGGTTGACGTCTGAGGTGGTTCCGTCCGAAAGCACCTGGTTGGCGTTGGGCGCCAGCGGCCCAGTTGGGTAAGTAGCTTTGGTCAAGTTGCCAGCCACCATTTCAGGAACTTCGGTTGTCCCCCCGCTGTGCACGGCCCAGCCGTTGGCGTTGAGCGTGGTTCCGGCGGGGTAATTGAAATCGTCTTCGAGCAGCAGCAGGCCCGCCGACGCGACTGGGGACGGGGTGGTGGCCGTGGCATTGGCCGTGACGGCGACCAACGCCGACAGCGTGCTCATGGTGTTGGTGATAGTGGCGGTGGTGGTGCTCACCGTGGCTCCCGCCGTGAAGCGAACCTGTACCGACTGGTTCAGGGTGCCGGTGGATGACGTGCTGGCGGAGGCGGTAGCGGCGTAAGTCCCACCCCCGTTGGTGGACACCTCCACGGCGGCGTTGTTGCTGCTGACGCTCACCGTGGCGTTGGCGGGCAGGTTGCTGCCATTGAGCACGTAGCTGTCCGTTGCCGACTGCGAGACGGCGGCGTTAATGGTCAGCGCATTCGGGGTTGCCGTGAGCGTGGGGGGTACGCCCAAGCCGCTTAGAGCAAACGTGTAGGGATTTTCGTTGCTGTCGTTGTTGGCAATGCTGATGCTGGCGGCCTTCGTCCCGGCGGAAGTAGGCTCAAAACGAACAACGAACGTGGTGGAGCTGCTGGCGCCGGAAGGCGTGAGCGTGGTCAGGGCCGGCTGCTGGGTGATGCTGTATTGGCTGGCATCGGCGCCGGTGAGGGTGATAGTTGGGCTAAGCGTCAGGTCGGCGGTGCCGCTGTTGGTGATGGTGAAGGTAACGTCTCGGGTTGCCCCTACGCCCGTGTTGCCAAAAGTATAGCTGCCGGTGCCGCTGGCGATGGCGGTAGCGCCTTGGGCTACGTCAATTTCGGGGGCGGGAGGTGCAGTGGTTACGGTGCCAAATAGTTGAACGTCATCGACACTGTATGTACCCGAATTAGCATAATAGAACCGAAAGGTAACGGTAGTACCGGCCGCAATATTCGTAAAACCGTTCAGTGTTGCGGACTTATTTCCTCCATTGGTAGTACCAGTGAGTAAAGTAGTAGAAGTGGCAAATCCGTCTCTGCTAGCCCTTACTTCATAAGCTCCAGCATCAGCAGCTGAACGTTGGTCGACGAATGTTAACGAGGTAAGGTCAGCTAAGTAGTTCGCTTTCGGAGAGAATGTAAATTGTATGTACTCGTTAGTATTAATTGTGGAGGGCCATCCGGTTGAGTTGAAACGACCACTACCCGCGTTGGAACTTACGCCTTGGCGTAAAAAGGCTGAGCCATTTACGTTTGCGTCTTGGGTGGATGGAGTGTCACCAGACGTAAAATCATAAGCCAACAGCGGCGTGGCCGGTGCGGCGGTAGTGGTAAAGGTGACGGTCCCGGTAGTCGGAACAAAGTAGTTTTCAAAACCTGCTACTGTGCCCACGTTGTAGGCATAGGCCGAAACAACGTAGGTAGAAGATGGAGTCAGGCCGGTAACATTAACCGAAGTGGCTACGCCAGCTGATACCACAAAATTATTGGAGCCATTAAATGTTTCACTGCCAGCACCATATACTGCACTGGCAGTATATGGAGAGCCATCGGTGGGAACTTCGTTAGGTGCAGCAGATGGCCGCACCACGACAAAATACCTGCTGCCGTTACCTCCACTCACGGTAAGCGTGACTGTGGTGGCACCCAGTGCGCTTGCTACCACGGTGGGTGATGCGGTCGGCTCGGTTACCACGGTGCCACTTACGGTACGGTCGCGGTCGGTGGCGCCACTGCTCCGAATCTGCAGGGTTGGGCCCAGGCTGGCCGTGGGGGTAGTGCCGGTGAGGCGCACATACACATCGGTGGCGGCCACGGTGCCTGCACCACCCAGCGTTATTGGGCCTGATGAGTATGTTGCACCTGGAGTCCCGACTAGCGACAATTCGTACCCAACGGGCGGCGTAACGATAATGCCTGCCGTGAGATTAGTGCCGCTAATGCTCAAGTTTTGGGCAGTAGAGACCGAGCCGGCAAAGGTATTAAAAGCCGTGAGCGTACCCGTGACCGTAATGGTAGGGGCTCCCGCGCTGGTCGTAAAGGACTGTTCAGCGCCATAGCTGGTGCCGGCGGAGTTGGTCGCAAAAGCCACCACGTAATACGTGGTCGCCGCCGACAGGCCAGTAAGGGACGCGTTGAACGTGCCGGTGCCCGTTGGAGTACCTGCCACCACGGTTGTGCCGCTAGTAGCAGGGTTAAAGCCGCTGGTGGTGCTGTATATCACGCCCCGGTTAGAAACTGAGGCTCCACCATCGGCGGTAACGTTGCCACCAGCCGTAGCAGTTGTAGCGGCAAAAACGGTAACTGGTGCAGTGGTTACAGTGGGGGCTACCGCGACAGGGGGTGTGCCGGTAGTACCCTTAAGTACGACATCATCGATTACCCATAACTCATTAGCATCATTATTTGTGAGTGTAATTCTGAATCGCAACTGAGAAGTCGTAGGAATACCCGTTACCGAGACCGTCCCATAGCTGGGCAAAGTTGACCCAGGAGCACTGGTCAATACGGTAACCGGGCTATTCGAGTAAGCCCTTGTCGCTAGGCTTGTGCCAGACGTGAAAGACCATCGGGAATTACTGTTTCCGCGAACCGTTACCTGGTCTATGTAAGTAGCCCCTCCATCCAAGCTTATTCCAAGTGTAGCGACGTCGCCATTGTCAGCTCCATTTCCAGTCGAATTCAGCGAAAAAGAAGCCAACCGAAATTCAACCGAAATTGCAGAATAGGTGCTCGCATCTACATCAGCAGACGATGTAATCGTTGCACCGCCATTTGTTCTCCCATATCCAAGCAAGCCAGATGCAAATTTTGGTGTGTTAGCTGGTGAGTCGCTGCCTCCTGTGTTGCCGGATTGTGCCGTTCCGCCTGTCAGAGTAACGGTAGCAGTGGGGGTTGCTGGGGAAGCCTCGAAATCCTGACTTGCAATCGTCACCTGCCCCCACCCTACCAGTGGTAACAGTAGCAACATGAGCAGCGCCGTGCTGCGACTAAGCAAGGCCGAGAAAGTAGTAGCGGGTACTAGCATAAGAAACGGGTGTTGAGGGGTTTGACTAAATGACACGGAGTGGACGCGCCATGTGTAAAGTTAACGCGACAGGGTAGGACTTACCTAACACAAGAATTACCGAATGATTATATTCTAGTTTGTTAAAGTCTTTTTCTTAGGCAGACAGTCGCATTCAAATATAGCCTTCCAAAAAAATCCATTTTACTACCCACAAACACAAAAAAGCCCCTGCCGAAGCAGGGGCTTTGAGTTAACCCGCTCTTGTTGAGCCACTAAAATCAGTTGTTCTTCACGAAGCGGCGCACCTGACGGCCCGTGGCCGTACGCAGCTCCAGGAAGTAGGTACCGGCCGGCAGCGGGCGCACGTCCACGGTGGGGTTCACCGCGGCGGCATCGCCCTGGCTGAGCACCTGGCCCAGGCTGTTGAGCACCCGGAAGGTGCGGCCTTCGGCAGCGGGCAGCGAAGCCGACACGCGCTCGGTGGCCGGGTTGGGGTACAGGGCGAGCTCACGCACCACCCCGGTTCCCTTCACGGTCACCACGCCGGAGAAGGCCACGGTGCCGTCCACGTCCACTTGGCGCAGGCGGTAGTAGAGCTGGCCGGCGGGCGCTTGCGCGTCCAGGGCGGTGTACTCGTGCTGGCGGGTGCTGTTGCCTTGGGCATTCACCATGGCCACCGTCGCAAAGGTCTTGCCGTCGAGGCTGCGCTGCACTTCAAAGCGCAAGCTGTTCTTCTCGGAGGCAGTGGCCCAATTCACGCGCACATCGTCGGCTTGGCGAGCCGCGTCGAAACGCGACAGCTCCACGGGCAGCGGGTTGGTGTTCGGGGGGGTATTGATGTCGGTGGCCAGGGTGAAGTCGCCCAGCGGGCCATCGGGGAAGGGCAGCGACGTGATGCCGGCGCCATCGCCAAAGCCCCCGGCGTCGCGCCAGCGGGTGTTGTCGGCGGGGTCGGTCATGGCCACCCGCAGCTGGCCGGCGTTGGCGGTGGTCACCCGGTCGCTGCCGGCGTCGTAGGTCAGGCGAATACTAGCGCTTTGCAAGGTGCTGGTGCCGCTTTCGCGCACCACGCTGTAGTAGCGAATCTGCGACACCCGCACCAACGTGGGGGGCAGCGTGCGCGTCGGCGAAGGCGCTTCATACTGGCGGGCGGTGTAGCTGGTGGTGCCAATCACCTGGTCGGTCACGGAGAAAGTCAGCGGACGCACCTGGCCATCAACGCCCAGCGGGAACGTCAGGTTGACCGTGGGCGTGGTGTTGTTGGTAACCGAGGCCAGCGTCAGGGTGTTGGTATACCCGTTGGCTGCACCGGTCGCGAGGCTACCGCCGGGGGTAAGTATCAGCTTGGTGCTGAGGGCGGGGGCAAAAATGCGGCCGCGGGTCAGCGTCAGGCTGTTCACGGTCAGGCTCGTCATCAGCTCAGCCGTGGGGATGGTACCCGTAGCGCGGTTGAGCGAAAGCGCCTGCAGCACGTTTTGGCCGGCCACAAAAGCCAGGGGGCCAATGGCTCCCGTACCCGTGAAGTTGAGGCTGGAAGTAGGCGTACCGGCAAACAGGGCCACGGCGGGATTATCCACCACCAGAGTTCCGGTGATGGTGAGGGCCACGTTGCTGCCCAGGCTAAGAATGCCGTTGGTCAGCGTGGGCGAGGTTACCTGCAAGGGGCCGCCCTCTACGAGGAGGGTGCCGCCGGGGCGATTCAGCAGCAGCACGGACAACACGCCGAGCGAGGGAGCAAAAGCAATGTTGCCCAGCGGGCCGCTCCCGTTGATGCGCAAGTCCGAGGCCGTGGTGCCGCTCAGCAAGCCGCCGGTGGTGGTCACGCTGCCGTTCAACGTTAGGTCAAAGGTGCTCAGGCCCAAGGTGCCGTTGGCAAGCGTTAGTGCGGAATTGACGGTCAGGTTGGCGGCAAGCGGCAAGGTGCTGCCGGGGCGGTTGAAGGTGAAGTTGCCCAGTCCGCCGGCCACGAACAGGTTGCCAGTGACGGCCCCCGTGCCGGCAATAACCAAATCGGAGGTGGTGGAGCCGCCGAAGCTGCCGTTGCCCACGTTGTACGGGCCATTGAGGGTCAGCACATTTCCTGCCCCGATGGTCAACCGTCCGGTGGTCAGGGCGAGGGTGCCGCTCACCGTCAGGCTGGTCGGCAGGGTGAGGGTGTTGCTGGCCGGGCCAGCTGCATCCAGCGTGAAGTTGGTCACTTCGGTGCTGCCGGTCGAGAGGCGCAGCGTTCCCAGCGAAGCGGGCCCGTTTTTGCTAAACGCCAAGCTGGAAGCAGGGCTGAGGGCCAACACGCCAGTGCTGGACCCAATGGTGGCTTGGCCACCGGGAAAAAAACTCAGGGTGTTGGCGCCCACCGTCAAGGTGGTATTTGCAGCCAGGGCGTAGCCGCCGCCCGCCAGGGCGTTGCCCAGCTCCAGGTTGCTGCTGCCATCGGCCAGGCGCAGGGCTGCTTGGCCAGCAGCCGTGGTCAATCTGTAGAGCTTGATGGTGTTGCCGCCACCGTCCAGCACTTGCGTGGTGCCGCCGTTGGTGGCGATGAGGGCGATGCGGTCGTTGCCATCGGCTGCGAAGCTCACGGTGCCTTCCAGCGTGAAGTTGCCGTTCAGGCTGAGCGTAGAAGCAGCTCCGGGTGCGCCGCGGAAAACGTCGCCTGCGACGGCACCCACGTTGCTCACCAAGAAGCTGCTCCGCACGATGGTGGTGCCAGTGCCTAGGCGTTTGGTGCCGTTGCGCAGGGTGAGGTTGCCGTAGCCGGGGCTCGCGAGCACTGGCACGGTGTAGTCCGAAGTCTGGGCAAACTCAACCGTGCTGCTGGGGTCCTGGGTGTCGAACGTCACGCCCGGGTCAGCGTTCAACTCCACCAGAGTGGAGTTTGCGCGCAAATCGAGCGTGCCGGTGAAGTCAAAAGCCGCGGGCACCGTGAACGAAGCGTTGTCCTGCAGGATTACGCGGGACCCGACGCCGTCCACGGTCCAGTCGGCTGTCAGCGCCGCGCGGGTGATGCCGCTGATGAAGAACACCTGAAAGGCGTCCGAGAAGCTGGTCGGCGAGGCGCCCAGGCCGTCGGGGGTGCTGCTGTAGGTAGCCAGCTCGTTGAGCGCGCCGGCCGGGTTCTTGGTGTTGTAGTACGTTGCGGTGGGGGTCAGCACTTCAGCGGGCGAAGCCGAGTTTTGCGGCTGCGGCGCTTGGCGCGTCAAAAAATCGTTCTGGTTGTTGTTGCTGTCGTAGCCATTGCCTTGGTTGGCATCGACGCCGCCGATGGCCATCGACGCAGCCCTCGACAACTCCCGGGCTTTGCGCTCGATGCTGGTAGAGTTGGTGAGGGCCGGGGCGCGTTCGCCGCCCTCATAGGTGTCGGCCGCGGGGCCGTACCCCACAAAATCCACAATCCCAGGACTGTTGGCAGCTAAGTTACTGGCAATTGGAACAGTGCCGTTCACCAAGGCAATCCGGCCGGAGGTAGCGCCCAGGTTCGTCCCACTGGTGGCATCGGGCGTCGGCAAGAGTGCGCCTGCGGGGTTGCCACCGCCTCCGAATTGTACAAGCAAATACCCATTGGCAGGAATGATTTCCCCTGCGAGTGAGAGGGCGGTAAAGTTCCCTGTGCCGCTTGCACTCTGGATGGAAAAGCCGGTCAGGTTGATGGCCGCCCCGGTTTTATTGTACAGCTCGACGAAATCGTTGCGGTAAACGGAAGTGCTGGTTCCTCCCCCCCCGTACACTTCGCTGATAACAACGGTGGTGCTTTGGGCCTGCGCTAGTGCAGGAGCCAGGAAGGAAAGCAGCAGGAGCAGCTGTTTCCACAAATTCCAGCTGTGTTGGTGCGGACTAGTAAATTTGTGCATCATGAAAAAAGGTATGAACTATGGCAGGAGGTAAAATTTATTCCCGTTTAAACACATAAAATTACCATTTATTTTAGTCAATGTTTTGATTGATTTTGGCTGATTTGCCCTATTGGCCTACCTTATGAATCATAAGCCGCTCATAATCAATAAATAAAGAAAGGTGTAACTCTAACATTATTTTTTTCGTTCAAGTACATTTTTTGATTTAATTAAAGTAAATATTCAGTTTATTATACGTATAACTTTAGAGGGGTATCCCACCCGCTGTAGCTGTGGACCCAGCGCTTGGCAAAAGCGTTGCATACTTCTATGATTGTTTTATAATAAGGGGCCAGGCTGACACGCTCGAGTAAGCGCACGCGCGCCAGCATCATGCCTCGGCACGGCGCGCAAAAGCCTAAGGCAAATCCCAACGGATAAACATTGAACCCTGGCCCGAGCAGCTCGCCGCGGCCGTTGGCTAGCTCCAGCGGCTGAGGAACTGCAGGAAGGTGTCTTTGTATTGGTCGCCCACCGGAATGGTGACGGCCCCAATCTGAACGGTGAGGCGGCGCACGGCCTCAATCTTGTCCAGCGCCACAATGAACGAGCGGTGGACGCGCATGAAACGCCGGCTGGGCAGCTTTTCCTCCATGGCCTTGAGGCTCATGAGCGAGAGCAGGGCCCGCGGGGTACTCTTGAGGTGCACTTTCACGTAGTCCTTCAGGCCTTCCACGTAAAGAATGTCGCTGAGGGCCACGCGCACCAACTGGTACTCGGCTTTCAGGAAGAGGTATTCCTCTTCTTCCGGGCCGTTGGCAACCGGAGCGGTGGTGTGCTGGGCCAGCAGCTCGGCGTAGGCGCGGGCCTTGCCGGCGGCGCGCAAAAACTCCTCGTAGTTGAACGGCTTCACCAAGTAGTCGAGGGCGTCGACGCGGTAGCCTTCCAGGGCGTATTGGCTGAAGGCGGTGGTGAAGATGACCCGCGGGCCGGTGGGCCCCAGCACCCGGGCCAGCTCCAGGCCGTTGAGCTCCTGCATCTGGATGTCGAGGAAGGCCAAATCGACGGAGCCGGGGTGCTGGTGCAGGTACTTAAGGGCCTCCACGGCGCTGCCAAACTTCCCCACCAGCTCCAGAAACGGTGTTTTTTGAATGAACGAAACCACCAAGCCCAGGGCCAGCGGCTCGTCATCAACGGCAATGCACTTGAGGGGAGGCAGGGCGAACATGCTTTAGGGTAAGGAGGTGTGGAGGTAGGAGGGCATGAGGGCAGTTGGCGCGGGAGAGTTCACAATTTTTAACTCCTCCCCTCCTATCCCCACACCCTCTTACCCATTAAACGTGCAACGTTAAATGAACCCGGAATTCATGGGTGGGGGTGTGGTCGTCAACTTCCAGGCTGAACTGGCCGGGGTAGAGCAAGTCGAGGCGTCGGCGGGTGTTGGCCAGGCCGATGCCGTTGCTGCCGGCCAGGTCCGTAGAGGGCAAGTTGAGCAGGGTGTTGCGCACTTCTAGCTCCAACACGTCGGGCCCGGGCTGGCGCAGGGCCACGTAAATGGCGCTGGCCTGGGTGGCCGCCACGCCGTGCTTGAAGGCGTTTTCGAGGAAAGGCAGCAGCAGCATGGGGGCCACCGGCACGTCGTGCACGGGCTCGGGCCGCTCGAAGGTGACGGTCACGCGCTCGTCGAGGCGCAGCTGCATCAGGGTGATGTAGTCCTGCACAAAGGCCACTTCCTGGCTGAGCAGGGTGGTGCCCGAGGCCGTGTCGTAGAGCACGTAGCGCATCATGCGCGACAGCCGGTGGATGGCCGAGCGGGCCTCCTCGCCGTCGAGCAGCGTAAGGGCGTAGATGTTGTTGAGGGTGTTGAAGAAGAAGTGCGGGTTGATTTGGGCCTTGAGCATGGACAGCTCGGAGCTGACGCGCTGCTGCTCTAAGGTCTGCCGAATCTGGGAGTCCTGCTGGAGCTTTTGCACCACCGTGATGCAGGTGCTGATGCCCAGCACAAACATGGTGGTGAGCAGGCCCATGGAGTCGAAGCGCGGCCCGCGCTGCTGAAGCAGCTTGGGCCGGCCGGCCGCGGCCTCAAACGCTTTATTGAGCAGGGCGGGCAAGTCGAGCACCTGCTCCAGAAAACGGCTGAACAGCAACACCGCCAACGTGGTGATGCACAGGGCCACAATGAACCAGCCCGTGCGCCCTTGAAACAGCAGGCGCGGCACCGTCACGCGGGCCGTGAGGTAGAACGTGGACACCCACACGGTGAACATCAGGCCCTGCTTCACCCAAAACTGCGGGGGCAGCTCGAGCCGGCCCGTGAGCGGCTGGAACAACAAGAAAGTGAGCCCGAACAAACCCCACACCAGCACATGAATGAGCAAGGTGAGGTAGCGGCGGGGGGTCTGAAATGGCATAGCAGGTGGGAGTCTTCAAAGCAAACTTACGCCAGGCAACTACCCAATCTCAGGCCAAACCGACTGCAAGGGGAATTGTATCGACGGCGAGCGAGGTTTTATCGGCTGGGATGCGCGCTGCACGACCAGTGAAGCAAGCCGCACGAACAAGTCCCCTCCTTACCAAGGAGGGGACGCTGGCGCGTAGCGCCGGCTGGGGTGGTTGGGACGTCCGCGCCGTCGGGGCGAAATCGTTCGTGTCTCGGTTCACGCCCTAACCACCCCCGTCCGAGCCCTTGGCTCGAACATTCACTCCTTGGTAAGGAGAGGAGTTAATTGTTCTGCTTTCTTCACTTCTTACTTATATAAGTGTAAGTGCGACATCCGACCTTTGCCCCATGATTCGCTTCTACCTGCTGCTGCTCGTGCTTTTCTCTGCCGCCTCCGCTGCCGCCTCGCCCCTCCCCGACTTCGACAAATACCCTACCTACCTCGGGCCCGACCTCGGCCTGACCTGGCGGGGCCCCCAAGCTACCCTGCGCGTGTGGGCCCCCACGGCCACCGGGCTGCGGCTGCGGCTCTATGCGGCGGGCAGCGGCGGCACCGCCCGCGCCCAGTACGACATGCAAAAGGCCGAAAGCGGCACCTGGACCTACGCCCTGCCCGCCGGCACCACCGGCTTCTACACCGTGCAGGCCACCATTGCGGGCAAAACCATGGCCGAAGTAGCCGACCCCTACGCCCACGCCGTGGGCATCAACGGGCAGCGTGGTGCCGTGCTGAACCCGGCCCTGGCCAGCCCGCCCGGCTGGGCCGAGGACCTGCGCCCGGCCCTGAAGCAGCCCACCGACATCGTCATCGGGGAAATGCACCTGCGCGACCTGAGCATGCACCCGCAGTCGGGCATCCGGCAGAAGGGCAAGTACCTGGGCCTGGCCCAGCTCGGCACCCGCGGGCCCGAAAACGTAACCACCGGCCTGGAGCACCTGGTGGAACTGGGCCTGACCCACGTGCACCTGCTGCCCACCAACGACTTCGCGAGCATCGACGAAACCGCGCCGGCCCGCGCCAACCGCTACAACTGGGGCTACGACCCGCTGCACTACTCCGTGCCCGAAGGCAGCTACGCCACCGACGCCGCCAACCCGGCCACGCGCATCAGCGAATTCAAGCAGATGGTGGAAAACCTGCACGGCCAGGGCCTGCGCGTGGTGCTGGACGTGGTGTACAACCACACCGCCGATGCCGCCCGCAGCAGCTTTGAGCAGCTGGTGCCCGGCTACTACTACCGCCACAACCCCGATGGCACGCTGAGCAACGCCACCGCCTGCGGCAACGAAGTGGCCTCGGAGCGGCCCATGGTGCGCAAGCTCATCGTGGAATCGTTGGCGTACTGGGCCAAAGAATACCGCGCCGACGGCTTTCGTTTCGACCTGATGGGCGTGCTCGACATCGAAACCATGCGGGCCGTGCGCGTGGCCCTGGACCTGCAAGACCACAGCATTCTCATGTATGGCGAGGGCTGGACCGCGGGCCCCTCGCCCCTGCCCGAAACCCGCCGCGCCGTGAAAGCCAACGTGCCCAAGCTGCCCCGCATCGCCGCATTTGGCGACGAGCTGCGCGACGGCGTGAAGGGCCACTACGCCCGCCAAACCGAGCCCGGCTTCGCCAGCGGCCAGCCCGGCCTGGAGGAGAGCGTGAAATTTGGCATCGTGGCCGCCACCCAGCATCCGCAGCTAGACTACGCGAAGGTGAACTACTCGAAGGCGCCGTGGGCCGAGTCGCCGGCCCAGGCCATCAACTACGTGGCCTGCCACGACGACATGGTGCTGTGGGACAAGCTAAGAGCCTCCAACCCCACAGCGTCCGAAGCCGACCGCATCAAGATGGACTTGCTGAGCAACACCATTGTCTTCACTTCGCAAGGCATTCCGTTTTTGCCCGTCGGCGACGAGTTCCTTCGCACCAAGGGCGGCTCGCACAACTCCTACAACCAGCCCGACAGCGTGAACCAGCTCGACTGGGGCCGCAAAGCCAAATATGCCGCTGTGTATGAGTTCTACCGCAAGCTCATTGCCCTGCGGCGCGCGCACCCGGCCTTCCGCCTGCCCAGCACCGAGCTGGTGCAAAAGCATTTGGAGTTCCTGCCCACTACCCACGCCGGCGTCATTGCCTATCAGCTGAAAGACAACGCCGGCGGCGACGCCTGGCAAAACATCACGGTAATTTTCAACGGCAACACCTCCGCCGACAGCGTGGCCCTGCCGCGCGGCACCTACACCGTGGTGCTCCGCGGCGACCAAATTCAGCCCGAGGGCTTGGACGTGCTCGAGGTAACCAGCGGCGTGCAAATAGCCGGCAGCTCCGCCCTGATTCTGGTGCGACAGCCGTAGCGGTTGGCTTAAGGGGCGGACCGTTGCTTGTGTTCAGAGCAATTTCGGGCTTGGAGCGCCGTAGCGCGAAGCGGTGCTTCGCGTCCCCGAACAACTTTAACCAGTGAACCTAGAGCAGTTTCGGGGTCGGTGGATAGTAGCGCGAACTTTGTAGCGTTCGCGTCCCCGCCCCACTTGGCAGTCGTTCGGGTGTCCACTGGGGACGCGAACTACAAAGTTCGCGCTACTGCCCGGCCTGTACACTGACCACGAAACCGCTCTAAGAGTCCCCTTTGCCCGACCCCGTTCACCTCACCCCCAACCCCTCTCCCCAGGAGAGAGGAGCCCACCGAGTACCCCGAAATAAAATTTCGGGGTACTCGGTGGGCTTCGACCAGCGGACGCCCGATAGGGCAGGACGGCCTAAGCTATTTGGCGGATAGACTCTTAAAAGCAGTCCAGAAAATTCAGCCCCGGCATGCCGATGGGCGCGCCGGGCGGCATGCTCACGGCCGGGGGCGTCGTGAACTTGCTGGGGTCGGCGCGGAAACGGTCAATCTGCGCGAGGCCGAACAGCAGGTTGGCTTTTTGCGTCGGCTTGGCACGCTTGGCTTCGCTTTGCATCCACTTCTGCAGGCCGTCTACTTCCAGCAGGGCTTGGCCGCGCACGCTGGCGGCCGCGCGGTTGTCGGCGGCTAGTTGTAAGAGGTATTTCAGGGTGAGGTTGTTCACTACGGTTTGCAGGGCGGCGGCGTAGCCGGTTTCCGGCTTGGCGCGCCAGGTGCGCGCCAGCAGTTGGTCTACTACTGGCCCGAAACCGGGCTGCTTGCTGTCGCGGGCCTGGTACTCAATCAGGCGAGCGGCGCGCTCCGCATTCAGGATGGAAGAAATGGTGGGGCCGGCGGCTGCCTCGGCTGCCGCCAACGGGTCGAAGGTGGGGCCGGTGTAGCGCGAGAAGGTTTCCACCGAGCCGGGGTAGCCCACGGGCCGCGGCGGAATCTTGGCAATCAGGGCTTCTGGCAGTTGCAAGGCGGCTGGGGTGATGGTGGCCAGCAAGGCATCGAGGGCCTGTTGCTGCACGGCGGGCGGCACCATTTTGGTGGGGGCTTGGCCGTCGTTTTTCACCGCGTGGCTGAAATACTGCCCGCCGATGGACTTGGCCACGGCTTCTACCTGGTAGCGGTGTAGCAGGTACATGGGCACCAGCACTTCCTCCAGGGTAGCCAGCGGCGCATCGCTGCGAATGGCTTTTTCTGAAAATTGGTCGAGCACGCGGCGGCGCACGGTCATCAGCTTGGTGAGCTGCGCCACGGGGTCTACGCCGTCTTCCCACTGGTTGGCGTCGGGGTGGGCGTAGCCGCCAATGTCGGGGATGAAGCGGTAGCCCTGCGCCAGCGTTTCCTTGATGATGTTGTCGAGGGCGGCGTTCTCGTCGGTGCCCTTGGCAAAGTCAGTATAGCCCCACGTAATGGCGCGCTTGTCCCAGGTGCCAATGCCGGTGGCGTAGGCGTCCGACACGTCGATGCGGCCGTCGGGCAGCAGGGTGAAGCGCGGAAACGGGTAGTCCATCACCGAAGCCCGCTCCTTGGTGCTGGCCGTGAAATTATGGTACAGGCCCAGCGTGTGGCCTATTTCGTGGGCCGAGAGCTGCCGAATGCGGGCCAGGGCCAGCTGCTCCATCTGGTCCGACACGGGCTTGCCGTCCTCGTAGGGTTGCAGCAGGCCCTCGGCGATGAGGTAGTCCTGGCGGTGGCGGTCGGCGCCCAGCGTCACCATACCCTTGATGATTTCGCCGGTGCGCGGGTCGATGTAGGAATTGCCATAGGAATAGGCGCGCGGGCTGCCGCTGCGGTTTATCCAGTTCACCACGTTGTAGCGAATGTCCAGCGGGTCGGCCCCTTCCGGCATCTCTTTCACCTGAAAGGCATTGGTGTAGCCAGCGGCTTCAAAAGCCTGATTCCACCACGCGCCGCCCTCAATCAGGGCTTTCTTGATGGCGGCCGGGGCCCCGCGGTCGATGTAGTACACGATGGGCTCCACGGCTTCGCTTTGCGCGGCGGCCGGGTCCTTTTTCTCCAGCCGGTGGCGTACGGTGAACCGTTGCGTCAGCGGCTGGGTCATGGGCGCCGAAAAGTCGAGGTAGCCGAACTGAAAGAAGCCCGAGCGCGGGTCGAATTTCCGGGGCTTAAACCCTTTTTCCGGCAGTTCGATGAAGGACTGGTGCATGTGCACCGTCACCGCACTCGGGTCGGGCGCCAGGTCCGAACCGCCGTCACTGCCTCCCGCGCCGGTGAAAGTCACCATGGCCTCGAACTCCGTGTTTTGGGGGAAGTTGCGGGAGTTGTTCACGTCCACCGCCGAGCGTGACTCGTCGAACTTGTAGGCCGCGGCCGGCTTGGCGCCGAGGTTGAGCAGGTTGGCGCCCGGGCCCGAAAAACCGCCGCTGCTCAGCCGCTCGGCTATTTTCTGGCTGTCGCGCACCAGGAATGGCGTCAGGTCAATCAGTACTTTCTCACCCTCGCTGGCCAGCGGCGTGAAGCCCCAAATCACCGACTTGGCAAACGCGTTGTCGACGGCGCGCAGCTCGTCGGCGTTGCCGCGGGTAGCGCGGTAATCGAGGTTGGGCTCCATGAGCATCACCTTCCCTCCCACTCGCACAAACTTGGCAATGGCTGAATTGCTCTCCCCCCGCTCAATGCCGTTGCCGATGCCGCTGGCCAGCGACGCGAAATACAGGAACTCCTGGTCTAGCCGGCTGATTTCCAGCAGCACCTTGCCCGTTTTCGGGTCGTAGTAGAAGGGGAAATACCCGTCGTATTTCTTAAGGCCTTTGGTAGCGGCCGCAAAGGAAGCCGCCGGCTGGTTGGTCCCGGAAGCTTTGGTCGGCTGCTTGCTCGCCTGGCTGAACCCAGCCGTGGGCAAAACCGTCATTCCAAGCAGCAAGAGGGTAAATTTCCGCATAAGCTTAGCTAAGGCTGTAAGACAAGAGTGTCGCAATGTTACCATTAAATCTTTGTCAAACCCATTCTAGCGGCCTTTGCGCGCAACGTCATTATCCGGTCGCTGCTTCTGTAGCCTACTTGAAAACCAGTGCCTCGAAACAGAGCGGTCCGGCGCATCTAGGCGCGAGAGCTGGCGCGGGGTAAGCGCGAACGCCCCCGCTTGCTTGGCGCCCGGCACCAGGTGCAGCCAGCGAAATTCTTCCGAAGCTGTTTGAGTCAGCCAGCCATTGAGTCGGCCAGCTATTATGTTAGGCCGTCGTGCTTCATCTGGCGTCCGCCTGTCCCAGCATGACGGTGTTTGTTGATTCAAACAGCTTCCAAGATGTTACCGATTGCCCACGCTGCCCTTGCCGGCAGCTGGCACGGGCGCGGGCATTGGCCCGGTTTCGGGCGGCCCGAGGTAGCTGGCGGGCAGGGTCCCGCTGTGCACCACCAGCTTTTCGAGTACCACGCCGGGGTCCACGCGCCAGAACTTAAGCGTGTGCGCCCCGGCCGCGGCCACGCGGTGCTGCGAGGTTTTGAGAAGGATGTTTTCGGCCACGGCTTGCTCCCAGGGCTGGTTGCCGTTGTCGGGCTTCAGGCCGGTGTGCAGGTTCACGATTTGCGGCGCTTCGTCGTCGATGGACACGGCGTAGCGCAGGCCTTGCCCCCCAGAAAATCCAGCGTTGGGGCCAAATAGGCCTGCACGGTCACGGGGCCCGCCTGGGCCAGCGCGAAGCGGTATTCCAAGCGCGGACTGCCGCCACCCGGCGCGGCAGTCGAGGCCGCCGTGACCGGAAACGTGGTGACGGCTCCCGCCGTGCGGCCCAGGTCCGGCAGGCGCTGCCAGGCGATGGGGCCGGCAGTGACGGCTTGCGTGTAGTGCTCGGCATTGATGGAGACAACTTGTTTGGCATCGTACAAGGAATGCGGCGCCGGAATGGTTGGCTCCACCAGCGCGGTGGCCTTCTCGTTGGGGAGGGTCAGCACCTCGGGCAGCTTGTCGGCGGGCGGTTGCTGCCAGTAGGTGTAGCCGATGTGCGTCTGGTCCATCATGTGGTTCCATTTGCCGCCGGCCAGGGCGTGGTAGCGGTTTTTGATTTCGGTGTCCCTGGCGAACAAGGCCTTGGCTTTTTCGGCCAGCGCGTTGGTGGTGGAATACCCGGCTTTGGCCGCCTGGCGGTTCAGCGCCACCGTGTAGTACAGTTCGTTGAGGTTGGCGCAGGCCTGCACCGGGTGCAGCACCAGCTGATAGTAGGCGTCGCGGGTTTCGAGGGGCAGCTGCTGGTTGATGGCTTCGGCGCGGGCTAGCAGGGCGTTGTAGTCGGCAACGACGGTGGCCCATTCTCCGGTAGCCAGGCTGTAGGTATCGGCGTCGAGCAGTTCGGGCTTGCGGCGGGCGTTGTACTTGGCGTACTTGGCCAGGACGTCGGCAATGCCAGCTGCGTGCGTGGAGCCGAACTGCTGAGCGGCCCACTGCCGAGTGTAGGTGGCCACCTGGTCGGCCCCAATACGGTCGGGGTTCCAGGCGTAGTCGAGGAAGAAGCTGATGGGCAGCTCCATGGGCTTGAGGTCGCCCACGTTCACAATCCAGATGTGGTCGGCGCCGTACTCCTTGGCCAGGTGCATCTGCTCCCAGATGCGCGGCAGTGGGTTCGTGTTCAGCCACTTGTAGTTGCGCGGGCCGCCCACGTAGTCGAAGTGGTAGTAGATGCCGTAGCCGCCTTTGCGCGGCTTATCGGCCAGCTTGGGCAGCTTGCGCAGGTTGCCCCAGTTGTCGTCGCACAGCAGCAGGGTCACGTCGTCGGGCACGCGCATGCCGTTGTCGTAGTAGTCCTGCACTTCCTTGTAAAGGGCCCACAGCTGAGGCGTTTGGCTGGCGGGCTTGCCGGTGCTTTCGGCGATGAGTTGGCGTTGGTCGGCCACTATTTTTTCGAGCAGCGCAATGTTGCTGCCTTCGCTCATGGGTTCGTCGCCGTCGCCGCGCATGCCCACGGTCACGATGCTTTCCTTGGTGCCCATGTTCCGGATGCCCTGCCGCCAGAACTCCTGGAGCGCTTTGGCGTTGGTTTGGTAGTTCCACGCCCCAGACCCAAAGCGTTTCCACTCCTGCTGCGAGCGCACCATGGGCTCGTGGTGCGAGGTGCCCATCACAATGCCGTACTCGTCGGCCAGCACCGGGCTCTGCTTGTCGTCGTCGTTGAAGGCATTGCCCCACATGGCGGGCCAGAGGTAGTTGCCTCGTAGCCGCAAAATCAGCTCAAACACGTGGCCGTACATCTTGGAGTTGATGCCGCCGAACTTTTCCTTGGCCCAGCCCGAGAGCGCGGGTGCCTCGTCGTTCAGGAAAATGCCGCGGTACTTCACGGCAGGCTCGCCCAGCGTGTGGCGGGCCGGGACTACGTAGAGGGCCGTTTGGGGCTTCACCGGCACGTCAGCCCACCAGTACCAGGGCGACACGCCAATCTGCTGCGAAAGGTCGTAGATGCCGAAAATCGTCCCGCGCTTGTCGCTGCCGGCAATAACCAAGGCGCGCGCCACGCCGGGCATGGGCTGCTCCACCACTTGGCGCACAAAGGTTTCCCACTTGCCGGCCACGGCTTTCACGTCCAGCTTTTTGGCCTTCACCAACTGGTCAATGAGCGGGCTTTTGCCCAGGGTGCCGATGAGCACAACCTCCTGCCCGGCCGGCTGGCTGGTGCTGAAGGCGGGTTGGGTTTTGGTCACGCGCTGCACGTCAGCCTGCAGGTCCTTGGCGGCGCGCAGCACGCCCGGCCAGTCACTGCCGCTGGCGTAAATGGCGGCCGCTTTGCCAGCCGCGGCCAGCGTGAACGCGCCTCTGCCCTTGGTGGCCGAAACGGTGGCCGTGCCCATGGGGAGCACCGTCTGGGCCAGCGCATCAACGGCGGTACACAGTACTGCCAAAGGCAGCAGGAATAGGCGGAAGGACGTGGTTTTCATAGAGCAGGATGGATTGGCTAGCTTAATAATCAAGCCCGTCATGCAGCGCGCAGCGAAGCATCTCGCGTGTGGTAGTAGTTCAATCGATAGGACGAAGCATGCGTCATGCTTCGCTGCGCGCTGCATGACGGTGGTTTTGCTCAAACTTTGCTACTTCATGGAAAGTCGTTGCGATTCCTTTCCAGGCCTCACTTGGCCGCCTGCAGTACCGCCTGCACCGCCGGTTTCGGCTGGAAATTGCGGTCGAACAGCAGGGGGTAGCTAGTGCGGCCCCGGATGGGCCAGTCGTTCAGCCAGGAGTCAGCGTCGGTCACGCCCCAAAGCGTAATGCGGTCAATGACGTCGCGGTGCTTGTGGAACAGGGCGAACAGGTCGGCGTAGCGCTTGGTCAGTTTCTGCTGCACCGAATCGGGCAGGCCGGTGGTGTACACGTTGTATTTGGCGTCGGCCGCGAAGGTTTCGGCGATGTCGGCCCCTTGGCGGCGGCTCGGGTTCGGCAGCACGTCGATGTCCAGCTCCGTGAAGTTGACCTTGCATCCCAGCTTCGCAAAAGCGACAATGCTGGCCTCCACCTGCTCCAGGCTGGGCTTGGTGAGGCCGTAATGGCCCTGCATGCCGATAGCGTCCACCTTGATGCCTTTCGCCTGCAGGCTTTTTACCAGCTTAATCACGCCCTCGCGCTTCTCGGGGCGGTAGAGGCTGTAGTCGTTGTAATACAGCTCTGCCTTGGGGTCGGCCTTGTGGGCGTACTCGAACGCCTTGGCGGCAAAGTCTTCGCCGACGATTTCCAACCACTTGGTTTTGCGCAGGTCGCCCTGCTGGTCGTCGATGGCTTCGTTCACCACGTCCCAGCCCGCGATTTTGCCCTTGTAGCGGCCCACCACCGTGTTGATGTGGTCTTCCAGGCGCTTGAGCACCACTTCCCGGGTGGCGGGTTTGCCGGTCCCGTCCTCAAACACCCACTTGGGCGTTTGCTGGTGCCACATCAGCGTGTGGCCGATGGTAAACATCTTGTTGTCCTGCCCAAAAGCCACGTAGTCGTCGGCGGGCTTAAAGTTGTACGTGTCGGGTTGCGGGTGCACGGCCTCCCATTTCAGCAGGTTTTCGGGACTGATGGTGTTGAACTGCTGCTTTATCAGGGCCGTGGATTTGGGGTCGCGGCCGCTTATCTGGCGGTAGTTGAGGGCGGCCCCCACGTAAAAATCCTTTTTGAAGGCATCCTTCAAGGGCCGGTCTGCTTTCGGCCCGAAGCCGAGGCCAAGGCCAGCCAACGTGAGGCACGCAAGTGCTTTCTGCGGGTTCATAGAACGGTCCTGACTGTAGGAAGCGGGCGGGCGCAAACCCAGCTACCTTGGAGAATAGTTATTTCAACTCCAGCACCACCACCGACTTCGCCGGCAGTTCCACGCTCAGCTTATCGCCGCGCTTTTTGGCGCCGTTGAAGGCCACCAGCTTCACCGTGTTGGGCTTGTCGAAGGTGTTGTAGTCGTTGGTTTTGGCGGAAGTGAGCACGCGGCCCGTCACCGTTTTCCAGTTGACGCCGGCCAGCGCCGTTTCCAGCTTGATGGCTTTGTTGGGGTCCAGATTGACCAGTGAGATGTGCACCGCACCTTTGGCGTCTTTCGAAGCCGAGGCGTTTAGGGCCGGGATTTTCTCGTTACCGAAGGCGTAGTCCGGGCTGCTGAATTGCAGCGGGAGGTACTGCGCGTCCTGGTGTACCTGGTAGAGGTCGAACACGTGGTAGGTGGGCGTGAGCAGCATTTTGTCCTTCTCCGTGAGGATGACGGCTTGCAGCACGTTCACGGCCTGGGCGAGGTTGGCGCCGCGCACCCGGTCGCAGTGGTTGTTGAAGATGTTGAGGGTGGTGCCGGCCACCAGGGCGTCGCGCAGCGAGTTCTGCTGGTACAGGAAGCCGGGGTTGGTGCCGGGCTCCACGTCGGTCCACACGCCCCACTCGTCCACCAGCAGCGCCACCTTCTTGTCCTTGTCGTACTTGTCCATGATGGCGGCGTGCTTGGTCACCACAGCCTCCATTTTCAGGCAGTTGCGCAGGGTGCTGAAGTACATATCCTCGCCAAAGCCAGTGGCCTTGCCCTTGCTGCCGGTCCAGCTGCCGGTGGGCAGCGTGTACTGGTGCAGGGTGAGGCCCCACATCTGGCCGAGCGGGATGTTTTTCATGCACGTCTCGGTCCAGTGGGCGTCGTCGCCGTTGGCGCCGCTCACGATGCGTTTCAGGTCAGTGCCGGGGTAGTTGTGGGCGAAGGTGGCGTAGCGCTTGTACACGTCGGTGTAGTATTCGGCCGTCATGTTGCCGCCACAGCCCCAGCTTTCGTTGCCGATGCCCCACCAGCTCACTTTGTACGGCTCGGGATGGCCGTTTTTGCGGCGTTCCAGCACCATCGGCGTGTCCTCGTTCGAGTTGAGGTACTCCATCCAGTTGCTCATTTCCTGCACCGTGCCGCTGCCCACGTTGGCGGCCAGGTAGGGCTCGGTGCCGAGCAGGTTGCACAGTTCCAAAAATTCGTGGGTGCCGAAGCTGTTATCCTCCAGCGTATTGCCCCACCACAAGTTCAGCATTTTGGGGCGCTGAGCGGCCGGCCCTACGCCGTCGTGCCAGTGGTAGGTGTCGGCGAAGCAGCCGCCGGGCCAGCGCAGGTTGGGCACTTTGATTTTCTTGAGCGCCTCCACAATGTCCATGCGAATGCGGCCTTGCTGCGGGGCTTTCGAGTCCTTGTCGGCCCAGAAGCCGCCGTAAATGCAGCGGCCCAGGTGCTCGGCAAAGTGCCCGTAAATGTGCTTGCTGATTTGCAGCTTGGGGTCGCCGGCCTGCACGGTCATCTGCACGGTTTGGCTTGCGCCTTCCTTCGGTTGGGCCGGGGAAACAGTCGAAAAAGCCAAGCCCAAAAAGGCCGCGGCCGCAAGGCGTCGGGATAGGTTCATACAGGTCAAATTCAAGGATGAGTGAAGTTTTTGCCGTCAAGCTAGTGCCGCAGCACCGCCCGACGGCAAAACGGCGTTCCGGCCTGCGAGCACACTGGCCCGCGTGAAGTTTGGCCCGCTCACCAACGGTCCTATTTTCGTGCCGGAACGCCGGAGCCGCCGCCTGCCGCGCGGGTCATTTGCCCCCGCCGCAGTCGGCAAAACTTCCCCAGCCCGCCGCCTTGCTATTCCCACCACTTGGTGGCCAGCCGGTTTTGTTTTTTCGAAGTGCGCCGGGCCCCGCCCGCCGCACTTT